>JAITGB010000256.1 GCA_031280945.1 Spirochaetales bacterium | reverse complement strand
TTATATTTCTTTCCCCGTTTTCAAATCCTGTTTTACAGCCCTTGCAGCATTTTCGCAGGAATCCTCCGCAGGTTTTGCAATAAGCGCCGCAGCAGCCTATGTATTTTTTGCTGGTCATGATTGATTCCCGCATGTATTTTGAACTTTATATTTTCACTGCTTCCATATCAAAACCGTTTCGCCGGAGGAGGCGGGCCTGCACAAGGGTTCCGGCGGGCGCGCTGCCGTGGAGAACCGTGAGGCCGTCTACTTCGGGAGCCTGAAACCATGCCCTGCACAGGCACATCTGGTCCGATGTTTTTTCCTCGGCAAGAAGGAAGGTGGTGATGCCGGTAAACCGGCCCCCGCGCTTTTCGGTAATGGCTTCCTGCCGCGCCTGGATTTCTTTTTTGCGGGCGAGGGCGGTTTTCTTTGGAACGAGCAGGGCTTTTTTCCGGTGCAGGATTTCGGCGGGCGTACCCTCTTCGGCGGAATAGGTAAACGCGCCCAGCCAGTCAAAGGCCGCCTCCTCCTGAAAGCGCAGAAGCTCTTCAAAATCCGCGTCTGTCTCGCCGGGAAAACCAACGAGAAAGGTCGAGCGCAGTACAGCCTCCGGCAGAGTTTCGCGGATTTTTTCTATAAGCGCGAGGTTTCCAGAGGCGCTGTTTTTCCGGCCCATGGCGCGGAGAATTTTCCGCGAGGCGTGCTGAAAGGGAAGGTCAAAATAGGGGAGGAGCCGCTTGTCTTCGCGGCAGAGGCCAAGAACCTCCAGGGGGAAGTGTTCGGGGTGGATATAGAGAAGCCTCAGCCAGAAATCGCCTGCAATTTCCAGAATCTGCCGGAGAAGAGCCGCAAGGCCAATGGCCCCGCGTCCACGCTCCGCCTGAGCCGCGCCAAAATCCCGGCCCCAGGAGCCGAGGTCCTGCGCGACAAGGTTAAACTCCTTTACCCCCTTTTCGAGGAAAAAGCGGATTTCCGCGCAGAGCTCCTCCGCGCTTCTGCTTCTCAAGGGGCCCCGGATAAGGGGAATCGCGCAGAAAGCGCAGTGGTTGCCGCAGCCCTCAGCCGCCTTGATGTATACGGAACCCGGACGCGAAAAATTTATCCGTTTTTGCGGGAGGTCCCCGTAATTTTCGGGCCGCAGAATAACGCGCTTTTCTTCCAGGGATTGCGCAAGATGAGTAACAGCCGCAAGAGTCCTGTTGCCGAAAACAGCATCGGCTTCAGGGAGCGCAGTAAAAAGCTCATCTCCGTATCTCTGGGCAAGACAGCCTGCGGCGACAATTTTTTTTGAGGGATAGGCCCTGCGGAAATCCATAATAGCGGCTAAAGATTCTTTCTTCGCCGCCTCGATAAAACCACAGGTGTTTACGATGATGAGGCCCGCTTCCTCCGGCTGCGTAAGCCGCCAGCCCCTGTCCATAAGGAGCGAGGCAAGAGCTTCAGCGTCTGTCTGATTTTTCGCGCAGCCCAGATTTTCAATATAAAAAGTTTTGGAAAAAGGCATTTAAGAACAAAAGCGAAAGGCGCGGCGGGTCAATACATGGGCGCAAGTTCAAGCCTGTAGGTTCTTGCCCCGCCGTCTTCCTGGGTCCAGTGCAGCATCACCGCGCCAACCTCGCCCGGTTTACCCAGGTTAATCTCCGTGCCGGCAACCCGCGCGCGCAGGGAAGCTCCGTTTGAATACCATAAACGAATTTCCCTGCGTACATCGATACGGAAAGTCTCGCCGCTGCGGAAGTAGCGTTCCTCGCGGTTCTGGTTGTCCGCCCTGTACCGGAAAAGACAATACCCCCGGAATTCAATTTCAAGCATAAAAGGCTCAGGCCGCGCGGCCTCACGTAGAGTGCGCGAAGGCTTTACCCGCGAAGGGGTGTTTGTGGAACCGGTAGCCGAGGAAGAAACCGGTTCCGCTTCCGCAGCGTCAGCGGGAGCCGGGCCGTCCTCCCCGCCGGAAACGCCTGCCGCCTCCGCATAGGGCGCGAAATTCAAAACAGCGCGGGAAGGAGAAGCCGTGAGGTCTATGCCAAGACATACAATCTTGATGAGCCCCTCGCCGGACGGAATCCTCGCGTAAGCCTCCTCCCCTTCGTTTAAGCTCATGCTTTCAAGAGGGGCAAGAAGGCTCACAGAGCTTTCGATAGACGAAATACTGAAGGTATACCTCTGTCCGCCTCTTTGGAGGACAACCTCATCCCCCGCGATAAATGTTCTCTCAAAAGGGGCTTCCCCGCTAAAGTCATACTGTTGCGGAGAGACCACGGGAAGAGGAGGGGGAGGAGCCTCATGCGAGTTCAAAGCCGGCGTGAACAGAAGCCCTTCCCTGTACAGGTAAAATCCTCCGCCTCCCAGGCACCCAAGAAGAACAATAATCAATACCGCAAGCCATGTACGGGAAGGCTTTTTATACAGAAGCTCCTTAATCGGAGGCGGCTGCTCCTGAATTTTGAAATTTTTGTAGAGATTAACCATTTCCGCAGACTCAAGGCCGATATAGTCCGCGTAATTTCTGATAAAACCCAGAACGTACGTGTCCCCGTGAAAGAGAGAGAAATCCTCCTCCTCCAGCGCGGCAATAAAATGTTTTGCAATGTGCGTATCCCGCGCAACCTGCTCAATCGTAGAGCCCCGTGTATTCCGGGCCGTTTTAAATTTTTCGCCTAATGATTCCATACACACCGTCCGCCTAAAGGCCGTCCCGGCCCATTATTCCAGCGTATCATACCGCCCCGCGCCCTCCGTCCGTTATTCCGGCTCATAGAGAAAATTTTCCTGAACGTTTGCCGACGGCGGCGGCTCATACTTAAAACGCGCGTCGGGGATATTTTGGTTTACCTTGATATCCTCAAAGTTAAACTGAATCTTCTGGTAGCCCACAGTAACCGCATCGATTCTGCGAATCATATTCTGGCTGTTGACGGACAGGATAAGCTCGCGGAAACCCTCAGAGCTCGTCCGCCAGGTCAGTTTCAGCTTTGTTACAAGCTCAGGCGAAGAAGCGTCCAGGGCCGTCCTGCCCGGCCCCTCAAGGTAGGCGATAGAATAGTTCCGCCTCAGAATAAGAAGCCCCTGGCGGCTCGCCATATCGCTCAAAGCGGCAGCCGACCTCTGCCTGAGATTCTGTACCATTACCACGCGGTACTGGGGCAGATAAATAGTCAGCTTCACTCCATCAGTAACCAGCACCTGTTCTGCGGGCGAAGAATAATCAATCCGCAAAAGATTCGGGATTTTGTAGTACAAAGTTCCTGTGGAAGTCTCTTTCTCCTGAACAATCGTAACCCTCGTGATATAATCCCTCACCTCACCGTAACGCCGGGAAACCTGGTCGAAGAAATTCTCCGCCGTCATAATCTCCTGGGCGCCAAGAGGGCGGAGGCACACAAGGGCCACGATACACATAAAGCAAAAACTCAACTTTCTCATTTTTCTTAAAGTCGCTTTATTAGAGAAGAAAACGCCGCCTTTGTCAAGATGGATTACTTTTATTAGCAGGGCCAGCGCATATAACTTTTTGGGGCGCATTTTTTGCCGCTGTGCGGCAAAAAACCGGGCTATCCGCTCCAATCCAGCGGATTTTGCTGTGCAAAATCCGCAAGGATTTCCGCTT
>JAITGB010000157.1 GCA_031280945.1 Spirochaetales bacterium | reverse complement strand
GACATCATCACCCTTGCCAAGCCCCTTGCGGGCGGGCTCCCGCTGTCGGCCACTCTCATCCCGGAAAAAATCAATTCCCTTCTCAAAGTCGGCGACCACGGCACCACTTTCGGCGGCGGGCCCGTAACAACGGCTGTGGCTTCCCTTGTGTGGGACATAATCTCGCAGCCCCGCTTCCTTGCGGAGGTTACGGAAAAAGGCGAAATCCTCGCGGCGGAGCTTACGAAGATTGCGGCCTCCCACTCCACGGGGCCCTGCCGTGCGGGGGAGGTTCGGGGCAAGGGGCTCCTGCGCGGTCTTGAAATCATCGCGCCTGATGAGAAAATCGCCGGGGTTATGAAAAACCTCCTTGCGAAAACCCGTGAGGCCGGGCTTCTTGCCCTCAGGTCGGGGAAAAATGTCCTCCGCCTCGCGCCTCCTCTTGTCATCAGCGCGGAGGAAATCCGGGAAGGCGCCCGGATTATCGGCTCGGTTTTGGGCGGGGTTCTGGAAGAGGGGTGAGGAAGGCGGAAGAGTTTGGGCGCATTTTTGCCCCGGTGGGGCAAAAACCGGGCTATCCGCTGCAATCCAGCGGATTTTGCTGTGCAAAATCCGCAAGGATTTCCGCTTCTATCCCTTGCGCGGGTAAGAAACTCCCCCCGCTCATCTCTGCTTAAGTTGTTAACAGTGATTGTGAATTGTCGTGGCCGCGCTGCTCACTCTTGACACCCCAAAAAAGTATACGCTACATTCGTGTATATGCACGAAATGGCAGTTGGAAAACACGCAAATTTTCTAAAACCAACCCTCCTTGCGACCGCGGCGGTGCTGGTCTCCTCAGGAATACGCAATACAACAGGGCTTCTCGTAAATCCCCTTGTGCAAAGCACGGCCCTCAGCCTAAGCGCGGTCAGTATGGCCATGGCGGTGGGGCAGCTTGCCTTCGGCCTGTTTCAACCCCTGAGCGGCCTTCTGACGGTACGGTACAAAACATTTACGGTTCTGGTTCTTGGGGTTGTCTCTCTTGTCGCGGGATTACTGGGGGTACAGTTTGCCGGTTCCCTTTTCGCGTTCATGCTGTGTTTCGGCCTTTTACTGCCCGCGGGGTCAGCGGCAAGCAGTTTTCCGGTTTTAATGGGTCATATTTCCCACTCGGTTCCCGACGCGAGGCGCTCACTTTCGGGCGGAATAATCAACGCGGGAGTATCAGCCGGGCAGTTTGTGCTGGCCCCGCTCATACAAATTTTTTTGAACTTCTATGGCCTCTACGGAACTTGCGTTTTTCTCGCAGGCGTAAGCGCCCTGTCGCTTGTTCCCGCATGGTTTTTGTGCCGAACCAAAGAAGAGCCTGTACAGACGGCTGCCCGTGAGGAAAACCGCGCTCTAGCCGCAGCCCCCGGATTAAAGGAAGAAATCGCACAGGCTTTTCGTCAGCCCGCCTACGTGTTTTTGCACTGCGGATTTTTCGCCTGCGGTTTTCACGTTGCTTTTCTTGCCACGCACCTTCCCGGGGAAATCAGCTTCTTCGGTTTTTCCGGCTCCTTTTCGGCCCTGTGTTTTTCGGCTCTCGGACTCTGCAATATCGCGGGCTGCATACTGGCGGGCATAGGGGGCGGGATTTTCAGGCCGAAAAACATTCTTGCAGGCATCTATTGTGTGCGGCTTCTCCTCATAGGCGCGTATATTTTTCTTCCAAAAACAGCGCCCGTGTTTATCGTGTTCGCGGCAATCATGGGCCTTACCTACGGGTCGACTGTTCCGCCCACGGCGGCAATCACATCTCGCCTGGTTTCTCCCCGGAATCTAAGCACCCTGTTTGCCCTGATTTTTCTCACGCATCAGGCGGGCTCTTTTTTCGGCGCGTGGCTTGGCGGTTTTGTTATGCAGAACGCGGGAAGTTTTATGCCCGTGTGGTTTCTCGATGCGGGGCTCTCCCTTTTTGCGGCAGTCATAAGTTTCAAAATATATGAGTATGCGCCGAAACACTGAAAAATGCCTCTGTATGAGTTTTCGCAGGGCGGCTCGGGCCGTTACAGCGTATTATGACCGCCTGCTTGTGCCCTCGGGAATAACAGTGAATCAATATTCACTCCTCATAAATCTTTCCAGGGCCGCCCCGTGCAGCGCGGCCTCCCTTTCCCATGCCATGGGCCTTGAGCGCACAACCCTCGTAAGAAATTTAAAGCCGCTCATGGGGGCGGGCATGATACGCGATTTGGCGGAGGAAGGCGAAAGGGACAGGAAACTAACCCTGACCCCCGCAGGGGCCAAAACTCTCAAAACGGCGCAGGCGCTTTGGAAAAAAGCGCAGGCAGGTTTGAAAAAACAGCTTGGCAGAGAGAATTGCGCAAAGCTTATGAACGCCGCCGCGCAGCTTGAAAAAATCTAAAAAAAGAAATCCCTCTGTCCCTCACGGATTTTTTCACTATTTTTCGCCTGAAAAAAATTCTTGACAGCCCCCAAACCACATGGTAGAATTTTCCCATTATGACGCGAAAAATTCTCTGTCCCTCGATGCTCAATCTTCCCATTGAAAACCTCAAGGAAGAAGTTGTCGCCCTCGATGCCTGCGACATCGACATTTTTCATGTGGACCTCATGGACGGGCTGTTTGTGCCGAACTTCGGCATGAGTATACGCGAAATCGACCTCATCCGCACATACACGAAAAAACTCATCGACTGCCACATGATGGTAGAAGAACCCCGGCGCTACATCAAACTTGTCGCCGACCACGGCTGCGATATTATCTACATTCATCCCGAGTCGGAAAGAATTCCTACGGAAACCCTCGACCAAATCCGCGCCCTCGGCAAGGCCCCGGGCATCATTGTCAACCCCCGGCTGAGCCTCGAAATGGTCAAAGAGATGCTGCCCATAGTTGACTACGTTATGCTCATGGGCGTAAACCCCGGCTTCGCGGGCCGCGACTTTATGGACTACATCATCCCCAAATGCAAAGACATTACACGCTACCGTGAAGAAAAAGGCCTCAAATACGCCGTCCTCCTTGACGGCGGCGCGGACGAAAAAGTTATCCGCACCATGTACCACGACTGCGGCGTAGAAGGCTTTGTACTGGGCAAGCAGACCCTGTTTTTTCAGAATAAACCCTATAAAGACTGCATAGAGTTTGTCAGAAAGATATAGAAGGGCGCATTTTTTCAACAAGTTCGCAGTAAATCCAGCCTCCCCTAGAAAAAAGAGAAGCCCCCCACGCCAACGGCAAGAGATTTTCATATTTTGTTGACACTTTTCGCCGATAGTGCTATTCATAAAAAACAAAATGTTCCAGAAGCACAATCAATTCTAAAAGGAGTTTCAGAATGAAAAAAATCGCGTCTCTTGTTTTTCTTGCAGCTCTCGCGGCCCTTCCTCTTTTCGCGGGCGGCGGCTCGGAAACTGGCTCTCAGGGAGGAACAAAGTACACCCTGAGATTTGGCCATGTTCTTACCGAACAGGACCAGTTTAACCAGTACCAGAAGAAATGGGCCGAAGCGGTCGGCGCGGCGACAAAAGGCGAACTCAGCATCGAAGTATACGCAAACGCCCAACTCGGCAACGAGGAAGACGTTCTTGAACAGATTCGCCAGGGCGCCAACATCGGCTGGCAGACAGACTTTGCCCGCCTCGGCTCCTATGTAAAAGGACTTTCCGTTGTCAATGCATCTTTCTTTGTGGACAGCTATGGAGAAATCTTGAAGCTCCGCGATTCCGCCACAATCAAAGCCCTCAATCAGGAACTCGCCGATAAATTTGGCATCGCCAACATCGCCTTTAACTGGGCACAGGGTTACAGAATGATTTTCCTCAACAAAGACGCAAAAACGCCGGCTGACCTCAAGGGCCTGCGCATCCGCACCGCGCCTGCGCCCATCTGGGTGGAAAGCGTCAACGCTCTGGGCTGTACAGCCGTTGCCTTGCCCTACGGCGAGCAGTACACCGGCATTCAGACAAAAGTCGTAGACGGCACCGAACAGCCCTATAACTCCGCCGCAAATTTAAAACTCTTTGAGGTCTGCAAGTATGTCATGGAAACCGGACACATCTTCGCCACCAACACCATGGTTGTAAGCGAAGCATGGCTCAAAAAACTTCCTCAGAACTACAGAACCATTCTGATTGATGAATGCAACAAGGCAGGCGAAGCTGCCACCAAAGCCCTTGCCGAACAGACAGCCGGCAGCAGAAAGCTGATGCTGGATAAAGGCATTACAGTTATCGGACGCGACAAACTTGATATGCAGGCGTTTGTCCGCGAAAGCGCCAAAGCCTACGCCGCGCTTGGTCTTGCGGAAGTCCGCGCCGCCGTGTACAAGGATATCGGAAAGAACTAAAACACTCATGATGTCTGGAAGGCCCTGCGGGCCTTCCAGACAATTTTGGGGGAGACGGTAATTATTATGACTAGAGTATACCGCGCCATGTGCAGTGCCGAAATGTTTGTTGCTGTTCTGTTTCTTGTCACCAGCGTTGTGGCAATGTGTGTTTCCGCCATTTTACGCACTCTTGGCCACCCCATCGCGTGGGGGCTAGATATCGCCCTCATGTTGTTCTCGTGGAGTACATTTTTGGGAGCCGACATAGCTTTTCGCAAGAGAGCTCTTGTCAAAGTGGATATGCTCGTTAAGATACTGCCGCAGGAGGGGCAAAAAGCCATAGACGTTTGCGTGTATTTTTTTATGCTCGCCGCAATTGTTTTTCTGATTGTCATGGGCACACGGCTTGCTATCGTTTCCCGCGCGCGCGTTTTTCCCGGAGCCACATGGCTTAGTTACAGCTGGGTTACCGCTAGCGTACCCGTCAGCATGACGCTGATGCTCATTTCCGCCCTGAAACAAATCTACGAAAACTTTTCCAGAAAAACCCCGGCGGATTCCCCTCATACGGGCGAGGAGGCGTAGCCATGTTTTTGGTTTTTATCGTTTTTATAGCCCTCCTTTTTATGAGTGTTCCCGTAGGTTTTTCCGTTCTTATCGCAGGCACAATGTTTTTCTTTCAACATTCGGCCGACACGCTTCTTACCACGATTGTACAGCTTCCCATTACGCAGACCCAAAATGTAAACCTGCTGGCTGTTCCGCTTTTTATATTTGCCGGAAACCTGATGAACTGCTCAGGCATTACCGAAAGGCTCATCAAACTCGCTATGGCTCTTACGGGACACTGGAGGGGGGGGCTTGCCCAGGTAAGCGTCGTACTTTCAACACTCATGGGAGGCGTCTCAGGTTCGGCCAATGCCGATGCGGCCATGGAAGCCCGCATTCTTGGCCCCGATATGCTAAAACAGGGCTATCCCAGAGGATACACTTCCTGCGTCATTGCCTTTACATCTCTTATTACCGCGACAATCCCGCCCGGCGTATCTATGGTTATGTACGGCACCGTAGGCAGCATTTCCGTAGGGCAGCTTTTTACAGCTGGAATCACTGTAGGCCTTCTTATGATGGTACTGTACATGGTCTTTGTGGCCATAACCGCGCGCAAGTACAGGCCCGTGTATGAAAAACGCCTTCCCGTTCGGGAAGTGCTGAAAACAGCGCGGGAAAGCGTATGGGCCGCCGTCTTTCCTGTGATGCTCATTGTGGGTATACGCTTCGGGCTTTTTACGCCTTCCGAAGTAGGCGCCTTTGCCTGTCTGTACGCGTTTATTGTAGGCACACTGTTTTACAAAGAAATCACGCTCGCAAAACTCATAAAAACCTTTGAGCAGTCCGTTGTGGATATAGGCGCGATTATGTTTATGATTTCCATGTCCGCAGTATTCGGTTACGGCATTCCCATCGACAAACTGCCGCAAAGAATAACCCTGCTTATCGCGGGGCTTACTTCCAGCCCCTATATGGTTATGATGCTCATCATTTTGTTTCTCGTGATTGCGGGAATGTTTATGGAGGGTTCTATCATCATCCTTTTGACAACCCCCATTCTTCTACCCCTCACGTTAAGTTACGGCATCGACCCCGTGGTTTTCGGCCTGATTCTCTGTACCGTTGTTACCCTGGGCAACATGACCCCTCCGGTGGGGCTTGCCATGTATACCGTGTGCGGCATCCTCGACTGCCCGCTCGAAGAATATGTTAAAGCCTGCATCCCCTTTGTGCTTGTTGTTTTGATAGAGGAAGCTCTTCTCATCTTTTTCCCTGAAATAGCGACTGTCCTTGTGCGTCTTTTGTATTAAAAAACGTCTCCAGGCGACTCCTTAAGAAAACATCACACCATACAAGAGAAGCCCCCCACGCCAACGGCGCGGAGGGCTTCAAGGGGGAGAATAGGTTCTATATGATAGGGCACGCCAACGGCGCGCCGGTATCACCCGCGTAGGTTACTTCACAATACCGATGAGAAAATCATTTCCCGACCTGTGTATGCGAAGCATAAACTCCTTTTTGCCGGACTCGTTTATTGCCCGGTAAAAATCCATAATAGAAGCGATTTTCTTTCCGTTTACCTCACGGATAATATCGCCCGTCTTTAAATTCGCCGAAGAAGCAGGACTACCCGGCGTAACATTGCCAATGACAAGCCTCCCGCCCTCAGCCGGCAGATTCAGGTCCCGCCTGATTCTCTCCGTCATCTCAACAGCCGAAAAACCCGGCCACATCTTCTTCGCCCCGTTCCCCGAAAGCTCGCTCTCAGGCTTTCGCGTCTGAGCCTTCACCTGGATAGTCTTCACCTCGCCAAAACGGATTAACTGAAATTCCGTAGAACGCCCCGGAACAAGATTACTCACCGCCCGCACAAGAGCCCCCGAATTCGCAATAGCTTCCCCTCCCGCGCGAATAATCAAGTCTCCCGGCTGAATACCCGCGGCATAGGCCGGAGAATCAAGAAAAACATCATGCACAAAAGCGCCGGACTGAACCTTGATATTCATGCTCTCGCGCAGCTCCCGTGAAGGGTCTCCCGTTGTTACCCCCAGCCAGCCGTACTCCACAGTACCCTTATTGATAATATCATCTATAGCCCGCTTCGCATTGTTAATTGGAATCGCAAACCCCAAACCAATATTGCCGCCCGATTGTGAAGCAATCCACGTATTTATGCCCACAACCTCCCCGCGCATATTGACAAGAGCGCCGCCCGAGTTTCCCTGATTTATGGACGCATCGGTTTGAATGTAGTCCGTAAAACCACCCGCCTCCATGCCCATGCCCGGCATAGCCTTGCGCCCCACAGCGCTTACAATCCCAAAAGTAATGGA
>JAITGB010000130.1 GCA_031280945.1 Spirochaetales bacterium | reverse complement strand
TGCCTGGGCGCGCGAGGCGGAGAGGCTGGGCGCAGGCGAGATTGTTCTTAATTCGATAGACGCGGACGGTACGAAGTGCGGCTACGAGAACAATCTGACGCGCATGATTTCAGAGTCTGTGGGTGTGCCTGTTGTGGCTTCGGGCGGGGCGGGAAAGCCTGAGCATTTAGCGGAGGTTCTTACGCGGGGCAAGGCGGACGCGGCCCTCATTGCGTCTATGGTGCATTATGGCGAGTACACTGTGGGGGGGATAAAGAGTTTTCTTGCAAAGCAGGGGGTGCCGGTGCGGGAGGCTTTTACAGAAAGAACGTTTCAATGAGCATGATAAAACCTATCATTGTTCCCGCGCCAAAAATGTGCGTAAAAAGCACTTCTGGGGCTCCCTTCTTCGGGTATTTTTTCGACTTCCATGGTTTATCTCCTTCTGCGGTTTTGGAATTCGGTTGCGCTGAGCGGCAAGATTCCGGGGGTATAGTCTGCCGCGAAGCGGCGCGGCCGGAGCGATAGCGCAGCCCCGCAAAGCCCGACCGTGCGTTTTTTTGCCGAAGGCAAAAAAACGCGGGGATGCGCCAAAATTCTAAATCTTCTTCCGCCTTCTCCCTACTTTTCCCCCCGCGCGAGTTTGAGCCTGCACTCTCCTATTTTATCATCAGGTTGGGAAGAAAAGTTGTAATCTTGGGGATAAGCACCAGAATGATGAGGCCCACAAGAAGGGCCAGGAGGAACGGGATAATTTTCCGGGAGATTTGGCCAATGGAAACTTTGGCGATACTGCACGTTGCAAAGAGAGCTATCCCCACGGGCGGCGTAGCCATGCCCACCGCAAGCGCTATCACCGTTAATACGCCGAAGTGTACCATATCAACTCCAGCGTTCTGCATGAGGGGCGCGACCATGGGAACAACCAGCATCAGAATAGCCGCGGTTTCCATAAAGGTTCCGAGAATGAGAAGCAGCACCATAATCATAAAGAAAAGCCCCAGAGCATTCGTGGTAATGGAAAGCATGAGGTTTGATACCATTGTGGGTACTTGCAAAGAGGTCATAACCCAGCCAAAGGGATTCGCTGTACCAATGAGGAGCATAATCATCGCTGAGTTTAGCGCTGATTTGTAAAAAATGGGAACTATGTCCTTCGGAGTCAGTTCCTTGTACACGAAAAAACCCACGATGAGGCCGTAGAGTACGGCTATCGCCGCGGATTCGGTCGGCGTAAATACGCCGCTCATGATGCCGCCCAGAATGATGATGGGCATGAGAAGCGCCCAGACAGCGTCCTTGAACGCAAGGAGGGCTTCTTTTAGGGTTTTACGGATTTCCGTTGCGTAGCCCGCCCGTGTTGCGCAGACAAGGTTCGTAATGAGCAGTATGGCCGAAAGGATACAGCCGGGTACGATTCCCCCAATAAGCAGCTTTCCGATAGATACGTTGGCTATAACGCCGAAAACGACCATGGTGATACTGGGGGGTATAATAACGCCAAGACAGCCCGCCGCCGCGACAACGGCCGCAGCGTAATCTTTGCCGTAGCCGCGTTTTTCCATTTCAGGAATAGTGAGCGAGCCGACCGCCGCCGCCGTAGCGGGAGTAGAGCCGGAAATTGCCGCGAAAAAAGTACAGGCAAGGATTGATACCGCCGCGAGGCCGCCCTTGATGTGTCCCACGCAGGCATTGGAGAGATGTACGATACGTTTGGATACGCCGCCTCTTTCCATTACAGCTCCTGCCATCATAAAAAAGGGTATGGCCAGAAGCGGAAATGAATTGACCCCGGCCACCATACGCTGGGGAATAAGAGCTAAAGACATATTGGAGCCGCCCAGTATCATGGAGGCGGATGTGGCTACGCCCAGGGCAAAGCCTATGGGGACGTTAAAAATAAAACAGAATATCAGAGTTCCTATCAGGTAGCTCAGCATTTTTAACCCTCCCCCGCTTTGCGTTTTTTCCAGATAAGCACGACTTCGGCCAGGGCGTACAGCATTGCAAAAACGCCCGCAATGGGAATAGCGATGTAAACATAACTCATGGGCATTTCAAGCGCCGGAGAAAGCTGTCCGTGTGTCAGCGTGACAACCGGAATTCCGGCGCAAACAAGAACAATGCCAAAGGTAAAAATTACAAGATATACCAAAGTATCGGCATACCTGCGCAGCGATGCCGGCAGAAGGTTTACAACAGCGTCAACCCCAATGTGGATATGTTCCCTGACGCCTATCGCCGCGCCCAAAAATGTTGCCCATACAAAGAGGAAGCGCACAAGCTCTTCGCTCCATGACAGAGCCGTGTTAAATCCGTACCGAAGGATAACCTGGACGGTGGTGAGAATGAACATCACTGCCAGCATAACGACCAGCACATACTTGATAAGGCTATTGAGCGTTTTCATACCTCACCACCTCCTTCCGTCCTATTTTGTGGCTATAACAGCTTCGATGAGAGCTTTTCCCGCAGCCTCGTCTCCGCCGCCCACAGACGCATAGAACTTGGGATATATGGGCAGCGAGATTTTTTGGAAGGCCGCTTTATCAACCTCGTTTGCCTGCATACCCTTTTCTTTCAAAACATCAAAAAAGCGCTGCACGGACTTCGCATACTCGCTTCTTTGTATACCGCAGGCTTCCACAGCAATGGAGTTTATAAGCTTTTTGTGTTCTTCAGAAAGGCCCTTATAGAAGTTTTCCGAAATAAGGTATTGCCTCGGATAGTAGAAGTGTTCGGTCAGGGAGAGGTACTTTTGCACTTCAAAAAACTTTTGGGAGTAAATCAGGTTAAAGGGGTTCTCCTGTCCGTCAACTGTTCCCTGCTGCAGAGCAGTATACAGCTCGCCAAAGGCCATCGGCACCGCGGTAGCTCCAAAACCATTGATAGTCTCTATCATGATTTTGCTTTCCATGACGCGGATTTTCATGCCCTTCATATCGGCAGGAGTTTTAATGGGCCGCTTGCTGTTGGTAAAATACCGGAAGCCTCCGTCGTTAAAAGCCAGAACCCGGATATTCTTTTCCAGGAAAAGCTTTTTGAGCTGGTCGCCTACAGTACCGTCGGCCACCCTGTGCGCGTGGTCCAAATCCCTGTACAGGTAGGGAAGGTCCCATATCATGGCCTGGGGAACAAAGCCGCCCATCGGCCCGTTCTCAATATCAGCCATTTCCAGAGTCCCCATCTGAACGCTTTCTACCTGGGTTCGGGCATCTCCAAGCTGTCCGGCTGGATAAAGCTGAACCTCAATCGCGTTCTTTGAGCTTTCCTCCAGTTTTTTCTTGAACGCCTCCATTGCGATGTTCTGCGGTTCGGCAGGGTCTGTGTTTCCGTTGTTGCCAAACTTGATGACGATTTTAGCCGCCGCCGGAGCCGCCGGAGCGGACGCCGAAGACTGGCTTCCTCCTCCACAGCCAGCAAGAATCGCAGCAAGGACGCAGCACATAATTCCCGCACTAGTCTTCTTCATGTTTTCTTCTCCTTTTGTGTATTTTTGTTTTATGCCTTTATTACAGTATCTAAAGACATTATCCGCATCTTTGAATCCAACCGCCCCCCAAAGGGGGGGCGGAAAAAACTTCATGTGAGAACCTTGCCAACAATATCCTTGAACTGCGCTATGCTCACAAGGCCGCCGTTTTTCAGAGATTGTTCCTTTACTTTGGCCAGCATCTCCTGCTTAAGCTCTGTGTTGTCGCAGGATTTGCCTATCTTTTCCAGAAAAATGTCAATCGAAGGAAGGCCGCTCGACTTGCCCAAAACAACCTCGACATCGGGATGCCCCGTCAAGCCGTACAGGTAGGGAGACAGTTCCAGGGGGGCCTCGTCCTTGGCCTTGACGTACCAGTCCGCCACGATGCCGGACTCAATATTGCTGATGTCGTCTCCAATGATGCCCCTGTTCTGGCGCACACGCAGGCCGCACATCTCGCGCAGGGTTTTGGAAAGCGGGTACATCTTGTCGTACTTAAGGCCCGTATCAACGCCGTACATCGTGAGGAGGGACAGAGCAATATCCTCGTAGCTCGCGTTGCCCGCCCGCTCGCCGATACCGGAAATTGTCGTGTGCGCCACCTCCGCGCCCGCCGCAAGAGCCATAATCGTATTGGCCGCGCCCAGACCAAAATCATCGTGAAAGTGCGCCTCAAGAGGCTTTTTGATATGCTCGCGGATTTTTCTAATAAGGTAGCCGCAGGCGCTCGGAGCAAGACCTCCGAAAGTATCGACAACGCCCAGAGCGTCCATGTGGCCTTCTTTCTCAACGCGCTGGATAAGATTAATAAAAGTGTTAATCTCCGTGCGCGTCCCATCAATGGGAAAGAACACCGTATACAGGCCCGATTCCCGGGCAAAGGCCGTAGCCTCAATCGAAAGGTCAATCGCCTTCTTGTACTCCCAGCGGTAAGCGTATTTGACAACGTGTTCGCTTGCCGGAATCTCAATAACAATACCCTTTACCCCACAGTCAACAGCGCGCTTTACATCGTCTTTCATGCAGCGGGAAAAAGCGAAAACATCCACCTGCTTGCCAAAGCGCTTCGCAATTTCCGTGATAGCCTGCGCATCCTGCGGAGAAACAGCAGGCATACCCGCCTCAATGCGCGGAATCCCAATCTCCACCAGTTTTTCAGCCAAAGTGATTTTCTGCTCTTTGCTGAAAGCCAGCCCCGCCTGCTGCTCGCCGTCCCTGAGCGAAACATCATGGAACTTAATGTTTTTTGCGAAGTTAAAGTCCTTCGTAACCTCGCCCGCAAAGTTCCAGGGACTTGTAAACCACTTATCGGTTTGCCACGGTGTACCCATAATCTTGTCTACCTCCTTATCAGTAGTAAAAAGTGTGAAAAATTATTTTTTGGGCCTGTTGAACCAGTACGCGGGTTCGCCCGTTGTCAGCTCCAGAACAATCTGCCGCGCTGTTTTTTCGCGGAGCTCAAGTTCCGCCTCGTCCGAATAAAAAGCCGCATGGGGCGTTACAATCGCGTTCTCCAGGGTCTGTATGCCCCCCGCAGCCGGAGGCTCACTCTCAAGAACATCAAGTCCCGCCTGCGCGATAACCCCCTTCTCAAGAGCCTCGCGGAGGTCCTTCTCGTTTATGAGAGGGCCGCGCGCCGTGTTGATGATAATCGCGGACTTCTTCATACGCGACAGAGCCTTCGCGTTGATGATACCCTGTGTAGACTCCGTAAGCGGCGCGTGGAGGGATAAAACATCCACCTCCGCGAGAAAAGCATCCCAGTCCGCCGCCCTCTGCACCCCCGCCGAAGAGAAAACACTGTCCGGCAAATAGGGGTCGTAGGCCACTATCTTCATTCCAAAAGCCTTTGCCCGTAGCGCAACCGCCTGAGCAATATGACCAAAACCAAAAAGCCCAAAAGTCAGCCCGCAAATGCGCGCAATGGGCCGGCCAAGATTCATATCCCAGACCCCGCTTTTTACCGACTTTGCATAGAGAACCGTCCTGCGCAGACAGGACAGCGCAAGCGCCATAGCGTGGCTTGCCACCTCATCGAAGCAGTAGTCCGGCACATTCGTAACCTTGATGCCCCGCTCCGTAGCCGCCTCAATATCGATATTATTGACTCCGATACCCGCCCTCGCAATAATCCTGCACTTTGACCAGGCCTCGATAACCTCCCGCGTAAGCTGAGCGAACACGACCAAAACAGCGTCCGCATCAGCGCCCTCCTTCTTGAGAGTCTGCGCATCCTTACTACCAGCAAAAACGAAGTCCGCATCCAGCTCCGACACAACCCGGCGCTCTATCGCAACATCAGGGAAAATCGTGTCCGTCATCAAAACCTTGAATTTCGCCATGGCCGCTCCTTAAATCAAAATTCCATTCAAAAGGTGTTACATATTACCTTTTAATCCTCATTGTAGTACCTGACATTTCTCCTGTCAATGAGAAATT
>JAITGB010000108.1 GCA_031280945.1 Spirochaetales bacterium | reverse complement strand
TCCGTAATCTCCTCGCCCAGCTTTTTGTATTTGTCGTGGAGCTTCCAGTTATGGGCGGAAAGAAGGTCCGTATTCATCAATATAGAGGACACAAGATTTTTCCGGCTCTCCTTGTCCGCGTACAAAGCCCAGTCCTGCCGGGGAGCCTTCTTCACCTCGCCGGGAAGCTCCACAGCCTCCATAATCTGGCCAATGTAAGCGTCCGCAAGAATAAAAACCATCATCCTGTAGCGCTCGGCAAGCTCAAAAGCCCTGTAGGTAAAGTCGCACATCTCCTGGGCCGAGAAGGGGGCAAGAACAATATTGCGGTAATTGCCATGGCCGCCTCCTTTCACGACCATGTTGTAGTCCCCCTGCTCCGGCCAAATATTGCCAAGACCCGGGCCGGCGCGCTGGACGTGAACTACCACAGCCGGTAGTTCCGCGCCGGCTATATATGAAATCCCCTCCGCCATAAGCGAAATGCCCGGGCCGGAGGACGCGGTTAAAACCCGCGCCCCCGCCGAAGCCGCCCCGTAGAGCATATTGATGGCGTTAACCTCGTCCTCCGCCTGCAAGAAAACATTCCCCGTAGCCGTAAAATAATGAGCCGCGCCGTGCGCAATCTCGCTCGCCGGAGTAATGGGGTAGCCAAAAAAATGCGTAGCGCCCCCCAAAAGAGCCCCAAAAATAACCGCCTCGTTTCCTTTAATGAGCTGTTTATCCATGAGCCGCCGTCCTTTGTTCCGCCTTGATTACGGTAATCGTCCCCGGTTCAGGACATATATAGTAACAAAAACCGCAGGCCGTACACCCGTTCTGCGTAAACTTTGTGTACTGATACCCGCTCTTGTTAATCTCTGAACCCCGCACAAGAGAATGAGTAGGACAAGCCTCTATACAGAGCCTGCACCCCTTACACTGATTTATTTCAATATCAACATGATTTTCCGCCATAGCTCATATCCCCCCGAAAAAATCATCGATATGCGTACCAAAATAATTGATGGCGCTCACCTCCTCCACAAGAGAGCCCGGAGCCGCCTGAAGAGCCAGCCTGTGCCCCGGACAGCCAAGCCGCCCGCACACAAGAACCCTGTTTTTGCCCCCCGGCAAAAGCATCTGGATATGAGCCTCCCCCCCGCAGCCCTCCGCCTTGCACACATCATTCACCATAAGGCTCGCGCCGCACACAGGACAAAAAGCCTCAACAACAGCCTCGCTCTCTCCCGGAATAAAATCGTAGAGCTTGTTGTGGCTCCCCCAGAAGGAATCGATAAAAATGCCCCCCTCTTGAGCGCCAATGCGCACCCCAATATGAACCGCAGGCTCCCCGTGAATCTTGACAGTATCCACCCGTAAAGAATGTCCCTGGGGACAAAAAACGCTCTCGACCACCAGAAAATTCCTCCCGTGCAGAGCGATAAATTTTATCCCCTCCGGTAAAACATTCAGGAATTCCCTGGGAATTTCGTTGTGAACTAATTGCATTGTTACCTCCTGCGAGAAACATGTACAGCGCGCAAGGGCGCCTGCCTCACTATAAATTGTAACAGCGAATCCTCTCAGCGTCAAATTTTTCCGCTATGTCCACTGCGAAGCCACTTTACGAGAAAGTAGCACAGCGGCGTATCAAGAAGGGCAAGAACAACCTTACAAAGCCAGTAAGGAATTATAAGCTCAAAGATAAAAGACACCGTAAACCTGGGAGCCGCCCCATAAAAAGCCGCGAACATAAAAATAGTCGTATCGATAAACTGACTCACAATCGTAGAAGCATTGTTGCGCAGCCACAGGAGCCTCCCCCCCGTCCTCCGCTTCCAGAAATCAAAAGCCCACACATCGTGAAACTGACTCACGATATACGCAAGAATACTCGCCCCCATCATCCTCAGGCTGCTCCCGAAAACTCTCGCGTACTCCTCCTGGCTACCCCAGCCCGCATTCGCGGGCAGAGCTATAGCCAGCGCCGTCATCCCCAGCGTAAAGACAAGAAGAAAAAGCGACAGGGCCACAAACCTCCCCGCCTCCCTCTTGCCGTACACCTCGCCGATAACATCAGTCGTAAGAAACAGAACAGGCACAAAGAAAATCCCCACCGACACGCGCACGCCAAACAAACTCGTAATCTTTGTCCCCAAAAGATTCGCCAAAAGCATACAGGCGATGTACAAACCCAAAAGAAAATCTTTTTTCTGCGATTGCTCCAGCCTCATACAAAGACTATACAGCCCCCGCCCCTGTAGAGCAAGCGAGAAAGGTCTATATGCAAAGAGGGCGCATAGCCTATCGGCCATGCGCCCTCCTCATCTTGTACAACAAACCGTACAGCTACTCAATAAAACCCGTCAACCTCGGCACAACCAGAATAAGGTCAGGAATATAGGTAATAAGAAAAACCGCAACCATTTCCGCGACCACAAAAGGCATAACCTTGGGAATCATCTTTTCCATGGGAATCTTGGCAATAGGAACCGCCGTAAAAAGACACACGCCCACGGGCGGAGTCGTCAGCCCGATGTTGAGGTTTACCAGCATAACAAGGGCGAAGTGCAGGGGATGAATGCCAAAGGAAATGGCAATCGGAAGCAGAATAGGCGTGAGCATGATGACGCTTGCCGCCGTCTCCATAACCATACCCATAAAGAAAAACAAAATGTTGATGGCAAAGAGAAAAACGTATTTGTTTTTGATAACCTCGGTAATGAGAATGGCAAGCTGGTCGGGAACCCTCTCCAGGGTAAGCACCATACTAAAAACCTGGCTCGTCGAAATAATGATAAGCACCGTCGAAGCCACAATACCCGCGTTGATGAGACTGTCAATCATGGCCTTTACTGTTATGGTCTTGTAGTAGAAAACCCCCACAAGAAAAGCGTAAAGGCACGCGAAAGAAGCCGCCTCCGTAGGCGTAAAAAAACCGCTCAGGATTCCGCCAATGATAATAACAGGAACAAGAATCGCTATAATAGAGCGCCGGATAATCCGCAGGGCCTCGGGAGCAGGAATCTTCTCCGTGCGCTTGGGGTGGTTGTACTTTACCGCGTAGTAGTAGGCCAGCACCATGAGGGACAGGGCCACAAGAAGACCGGGAATAAAACCGCCCATAAAAAGAGCCCCAACAGATTCCCCCGTAACCGAAGCGTAAATAACCATGATAATCGAAGGCGGAATAATGGGCCCCAGAACCGAAGAGGTTGTTGTTATCGCGGCGGAGTATTCAGGCGAATAGCCCTCCTGTATCATCGCGGGGATAAGTATGGAGCCAATGGCCGCCGTATCCGCCACAGCCGCGCCCGTTAAGCCCGCAAACACAATACTTACAACGATATTGACCTGGGCCAAAGCCCCCCTCATGCGGCCCACAAGGAGGCGCGCAAAGTTTACAAGGTCCCGCGTAATACCCGTATAGTTCATAATGTTTCCCGCCAGAATAAAGAAAGGCAGGGCAAGGAGAACATAATTGTCTATACCCCCGTAGAGCTTGGAAGCGATGGCAATAAGCGGAGTCCCCTTAAAGGCGATAAGATATATCATGGGAACAAGGCCCAAAACAAAAGCAATGGGTATGCCGATTAAAAGGCTCGCCACAAAAACAAAAGCAATTAAAAGAAGTTCGGTTGTCATTCTACGCTGCCCTCCCCGCCTGACATCATGTATTTACCCAGGTCTTTTTTCTCCTGAATTATGCCCGCCGTCAAATACGCCAGATGAATCAGCATAAACAGGGCCCCCAGAGGAAGATTCATCTTTACATAGAGCATGGGAATCCTGTAGAGAATCGCTCCGTACTGAAACCGCGCGGTAATGGCTACCCGCAGGCCGTATATAAAAACGATGACCAAAAAAGCCACAACAGCCGCATACCCAAACAAAACAAAAAATTTGCGAGTCCCAAATTTCATCCGCGACAGGAGAAACTCTATCCCGATATGATTCTTGGTTCTCATTCCCACAGAAGCTCCTATGTAGGCAAGAGAAATAAGAAGCCATCGCATGAGTTCCTCATTCCAGGAAAGCGCGTTTCCGGCCAAACGGAAAAAAACTCCCAAAATAGAAAGGATTGTTACAGCCGAAATATAGGCAAAGGTTATCCACTTTCCGGCAAACCAGGCGGCATTGCTCGCCTTTTCCAGTATCTTGAACATAATCACCCACCTTACAAAATTGGCGTCTTTGAAGTAGAACGTCTCATCACTTGGAAGACCAATAAAAAGCCAATAGAAGAAAACAGTCTCCCCGCACAGGGGAGACTGTTCCTTAAAAACTGTAAAAGGCCTAGCGGCGCCAGCCGGCCCGCGTTTCGGCAAGCTGAACTTCTTTTATGAAGCTGTCAACAAGCTCCGCGCCAACGCGGCCCTTCAGGTAATCAAGAACCGCAGGCTGGGTAACTTCGCGGAATTTCTGCTTGTCAGCCGCGGTGGGCATATACACTTCCATGTGGTCGGCGACAACCTTAAACTTCACGATATTGGAAACCATTCTCTCGGCAACGTTGTTCGCCTGCGCGCCGAGGATAGCGCCCCGTTTGATAATCTGCTGGGCAGCCACAGGCAGACCGTTAAACTTCGCGGGGTTCATAACCATAATGTTTTCGCTCCAGATATGGCCATCCATTGTGATGTACTTCTGGACTTCGTAAATCTTGCCCAGGTTAATTGAAGAAATGGGATTCTCCTCACCGTCAACAACCTTCGTCTGGAGGGCAGTGTAGAGCTCGTTCCAGGCAATAGGAACAGCGCTCGCGCCCAGGGACTCAATCATCTTAACGTACACAGGGCTTTCCATAACGCGGAATTTGATGCCCTTGCAGTCTTCCGGTCCCTTTATGGGGCGGATATTGTTGGTAAAGTTCCGCCAGCCGTTCTGACCAACAGCCAGATACTTGAAGCCGGCCTCTTTTTCCATATCTTCCATGAGCTGCGCCCACAGAGGACTGTTGTTAAAGAATTCCTCGGCAATATCGTCCGAGCTAAAGAGGTAGGGAATGGTAATGAGCTCAATCTTGGGAAAGAAAGAACCCAAAGAACCGGTTCCAATGTTTATATCAAGGGAGCCGTTCTGAACCATTTCGAGGGTCTGCCGGTAAGAACCCAGAGCCATACCGCCGTACAGTTCCACCTTGATTGCTCCGCCGGAGTTCACCTCAACATAATCCTTGAAAAGCGCGCCAAAAGCGTGTTCCGGGTCAGCAACGTTCACGTTTGGGGTGCCCGGCCAGGCCACGGGGTCATCATAGGATACCCGCAAAGTAACCGGCGGACTGGGCAGGGTGGTGTCGATAGGCTGCAGAACCTGTCCCGCCGAAGCGGAAGACTGAGCCGCGCCTGCCTGAGCCTGCTGCGGAGCTGAACCGCCGCAGGAAAAGGCCAGAAAAACCATTCCCAGGACCATCAGCAGCGCACAGACTTTTCGAAAACCTGTTTTCTTCATCTCTACTCTCCTTCCTTAATTTAAGGTTTCATTAGAAGTCCACTTTATTATGGAAAATAAAAATTGTCAAACGGTATTTTAATGTGATTTGGACTTGCTTTGAAAATTTTTTGGGAATGTTTTGGGCGCATTCCGAGGGCCGCGATAGCGGCCACGATAATACTTTCCTATTGGAACTCAGGCAGTCCGTAAGGATTGCATCGCAATCCGCAGGGCGCATTTTTTCGGGCGCTTGCCCGAAAAAACCGGGCTATCCGCTCCAAGTCCTCGAAAGCGCCGATGCGCTTTCTGCGGGCTTTCCGCTTCTATCCCTTGCGCGGAAGACCCAGGGGCTCACCCGCGCGCCTCTATTCCTCCTCAACAGGAAACGGAAAAGCCTCGCCTTTCATACTCTCACGGTCAGCCTCCGTAGGCGCGCGGACCTCCAGAATCTCCACCTCAAAGGTAAGGTCCTGCCCCGCAAGGGGCGGATTAAAATCTAT
>JAITGB010000078.1 GCA_031280945.1 Spirochaetales bacterium | reverse complement strand
CTCTTGCGGGGCGGGGGTTTGTGCGCGGGCGGGCATAGGGCCGTTATAGCGGCTTATGTTTTTTTTGTAAATACCCTGTAAGTTTTCGCGCTTCTGTCTTGAGGCGGGGGCTTTTTCCGTCTCCAGTGGGATGTGAGCGTACATAGATTTTTCACGGCGCGGGGGAGTGGGGGCCGCGGCGAAGCCGCGGGCGGGCCGCCGGAGGCGGGCCGGGCCGTGGGTCTCTGCGCAAGGGATAGCAGCGGAAATCCCGCAGGACAACGGACGAGGAATTGGAGCGGATAGCCCCCCTCAAAAACGCGATTAGAGCCACAACCACGTAATGCTGGCATGACACACTTAGCCTAATTCTGCGAATAGCTGTAATCCGCGTTTTATCGGGCTAAGGGTTTTTTCTGGGCTGCCCGAAAAAATGCGCCCGCTTCTTTATTCTGCTCTTACCCATTGACACGATTTGGCATATTGATGTTTTATTCGATGATGCGGAATTTGTCTAGCCAGGGAGTTGTGATGCGGTGAACGGGAGCGAGGTCAAAATCGAGGGTGTGGATAAGCATTTTGGCGATTTCCATGTTCTCAAGGATGTGAGTGTCGATATAAGGAGGGGCGAGTTTTTTTCCCTTCTGGGGCCTTCGGGCTGCGGAAAGACTACACTTCTGAGGATTATCGCGGGCTTTGAGTCTCCTTCGGCAGGGTGCGTGTACTTCGATGGGGTGAATATTCTGCCTCTTCCGCCGGACAAGCGGTTCTCCAATACGATTTTCCAGAACTATGCGCTTTTTCCTCATCTTACGGTGTTCGATAATGTGGCTTTTGCCCTGAGGCTCAAGGGGCTGGCGAGGGGGAAAATCGAGGCGAAGGTGGAGGAGTATCTTAACCTGACGAAGCTCGCGGGGCAGGAGTACAAGAAGCCGGCTCAGCTTTCGGGGGGGCAGAAGCAGAGGGTGGCGATTGCGCGGGCTCTTGTGAATGAGCCGAAGGTGCTTCTTTTGGACGAGCCTCTTTCGGCCCTGGACGCGAAGCTGCGCCAGCACATGCTCATTGAGCTTGATATGATTCATGACAAAATCGGTATTACTTTTATCTATGTTACTCACGACCAGCAGGAGGCTTTGAGCGTTTCGGACCATATCGCTGTTATGAACGAGGGCTGCATTGTTCAGGTGGGGACTCCTACGGAAATCTACGAGAGTCCGGCTGATATTTTTGTGGCGAACTTTATCGGCGAGGCGAACCTTTTCAGCGGGATAGTTAGCTCCGTTGAGGGGGAGATGGTTTCGGTTGATGTTCCGGGCCTGGGGGCCCTCAAGGTTACGATGGAGCCGGGGGACCTGGAGGGGATGAGAAATTTCCGGCCTGGCAAGAGCGTGAGCGTTACGGTGAGGCCGGAGAAAATCAATATTGCTCTTGAGAGGCCGCCTGACTTGACGGATGATGTGTATAATTTTTTTCCCTGCAAGGTCGATGAGGTTATTTACAATGGTTTTCAGAGCAAGTTTTTCGTAAAAGTTCCTATGGATTCGCGTTTTACGCTCAAGGCTTTCAAGCAGCACATGAGCTACTACAGCGCGGGGCCGGAAATCAAATGGCAGGACAACGCTTTTATCTGGTGGAAGGCTGATGACGGCTACCTCGTAGAGGTACACGACGCGTGAAAAAAAACTACGGCGGCATCTATACTCTTCCTATAACAATTTGGGTTACTGTTTTTTTTCTCGTGCCTGTCCTTATTGTTTTTCTCTACAGTTTTTTGGAGCGCTCGGAGACGGGCGGGGTTGTCTTTAGTTTTAGTCTTGCGGCCTACAGCGCGATGCTTAATCCTCTTTTTGGCCATATTCTTTTAGATACGTTGTGGATTTCCCTTGCTTCGACTGTTCTTACGATGCTCATTGCCCTGCCCTGCGGGTACTATATGGCGAGGAGCCGCAAAAAAAGCGTTCTTCTCTTTTTGATTGTTATTCCTTTTCTGACGAATTTTCTTATCCGCATTTACGCGTGGCAGGCGATTTTGGGGAACAATGGTTTTTTGAACAGTTTTCTTCTTTCTTTGGGGCTTATAGACAGGCATATTCAGTTTCTCTACAACGAGTACGCGGTTACTATTGTCCTTGTGTACTCGTATCTTCCCTACGCGATTCTGCCTTTGTATTCGACAATAGAGAAGTTTGATTTTTCTCTTCTTGAGGCTGCGCGGGATTTGGGGGCAAGTCATCTTGGTTCGATACGGCGGGTTATGATTCCCAATATCAGGAGCGGTATTGTTTCGGCTGTGCTTTTTACTTTTATTCCGACTTTTGGGGCGTACGCTGTTCCCAAGCTCGTGGGCGGGGGGAAAAGCTCTTTTATGCTGGGAAATGTGATTGCGGATAATATCCTTGTAAGCCGGAACTGGCCCTACGCTTCGGCTACGTCCATACTCATTACTCTTGTAACAACGGCGGCCATGGGCCTGTATCTTCTGGCAAACAGGGCTCCCCTGCGCGCTACGGGGCAGGCTGCCAAAAAGGAAAAGGCATGAAAAAGCCGCGCTTTTCCAAACTTGTTTTTTTCCTTACGCTGCTTTTTCTTTTTATGCCGCTTTTTGTGCTTGTGGCCTATTCTTTTAATTCTTCCAAGACGATGCACTGGGGGGGGCTGTCCCTTGTGTGGTTCAAAAATCTTTTTACGAACTCGCGTCTTCTCTGGAGGGCTTTCTGGAACAGTATACTCATTGCTCTTACCTCTGCGGCTACGGCGACTGTTATTGGTACCTTAGGGGCGATAGGCATTAACTGGTACAGTTTTAAGCTCAAAAAATACGTTCAGGCGGTTTCGCTTCTTCCTCTTATTCTGCCGGAAATTATCATAGGCGTTTCCATGCTCATCTTCTTTGTGGGGGTAAAACTCGAATTCGGCCTTCTTCGCATCTACATTGCCCACACGACTTTTAATCTGCCTTTCGCGCTTTTGATTTTGATGTCGCGCCTTGATGAGTTTGATTTTTCCATTATTGAGGCTGCGCGCGACCTGGGGGCAAAGGAGCGCGAGACTCTTTTCCGCGTTATTATTCCTATAGCGATGCCGGGGATTATTTCGGCTTTTCTTATTGCGGTAACGATGTCCCTGGAGGATTTTGTTATAACTTCTTTTGTTTCCGGCCCGGGTTCTTCTACCCTACCTGTTCACATTTATTCGATGATTCGTACGGGGGTTTCTCCTGTTGTGAACGCGCTTTCGGTCGTGCTTCTTTTTGGAACTGTGGGCCTTGTTTTTCTTATGAGGCCCTTCCTCAAATACATTGCCCATGAATAAATTAAAAACATATATTTTCACACACAAAAGGAGAAGAAAACAATGAAAAAGCTCCCTTACGCGGGACTTGTTCTGGCTTTAGCCTTCGCGTTTTTTGCGGGAGGCTGCGGCGGCGGCAAAAACGAGCTTCACTTTTACAACTGGGTAACTTATATTCCCCGTGAAGTTCTGGATGCCTTTGAAAAGGAGACGGGAATTACCGTGATTCTTGAGGAGTTCGCCTCCAACGAGGAGATGTACGCGAAGCTCAAGGCGGGCGGAAGCGGCTACGATGTAACGATTCCTTCCGGCGATTTTGTTTCCATTATGCTCCGTGAGGGTATGCTCGAAAAAATCGACAAAGAGAGGGTGCCTAACTTTAAGCACATTGACCCTGAGTTTCTGGATAAAATCACCTTCGACCCGGACTGCCAGTACAGCGTTCCTTTCTTTGCGGGCGCGGCGGGAATAACCGTCAACACAAAACTTGTGCCGGAGTTTGAAAAAAGCTGGAGAATTTTCTTCCGCGAAGACCTCAGGGGCCGCATGACCATGCTCGATGATATGCGCGAGGTCATGGGGGATGCCCTCAAGTTTCTGGGCTACTCGGTCAACACCCGCAAAAAGAGCGAGCTTGAGACGGCCAAAAAAATTGTGGAGGAGTGGCGCGACAGAATTGTAAAGTTTGACGCGGACACTTTCGGCGTGGGCTTTGCCCACGAGGAGTTCTGGGTTGTGCAGGGCTACGTGGAAAACGTTTTTACGGAGCTTGACGAATCCATGGTAGAGGATGCGCAGTTTTTTATTCCCGAAGAAGGCGGCCCCATGTACCTTGACAGCATGGTAATCCTCAAGGGCGCGAAAAATGTTGACGCTGCCTACAAGTTTATCGACTTTATCCAGAGGCCGGATATAAACGCGCAAATCGCGGACTTTCTCACCATTCCTACGCTCAACGTTGAGGCCCGCAAGCTCACGAAAGAAGAGCCTGCGTA
>JAITGB010000074.1 GCA_031280945.1 Spirochaetales bacterium | reverse complement strand
CATGGTTGTTTTGGGAAACAACTATGTTTTTAATGTCCTCGATGGATTTTATAAGTCCCAAACCCCGGACAATGTATTCCTGTCCGTTCTGCTCCACGACCTTGGCGCCTATGTTGGCGTTGTTCGCGGCAAGGGCGCCGAACACTTCGTTAAAGTTGACGCGGAAGCTCTGCATAAGATGGGGGTCAAGGTTTACCTGATACTGGCGCACGTAACCGCCTATGCTGGCGACTTCGGCTACTCCCGCAACCGAAGACAGGTGGGGCTTTATCGTATAATCCTGAAGCGCCCTGAGGTCCGCGAGGTTGTAACTGCCGCTTTCTACCGTATACATGAACACCTGCCCCATTGCCGTACTTGCGGGGCCCAGAACAGGCTGTACGCCCCGGGGAAGGCGGGATGAGGCTTCCTGAACTTTTTCTCCCACGACCTGACGGGCAAAGTAGGGGTCAACGCCGTCCTCAAAGATAACGGTAATAAGGGACATTCCAAACGAGGAGGCTGAGCGTACCTGTTTTACCCGGGGAAGCCCGCGCATCGCCGTCTCTAAGGGATATGTTACCTGATCCTGAATTTCCTGCGGCCCCCGGCCCATCCAGTCCGCGGAAACAAGAACCTGGTTTTCGCTTAAATCCGGGTAGGCGTCTATGGGCGTGTCGTTGATAACGAAGGCTCCGTACACCGCTGTAAGCGCGGTTACGGCGATAACGAGTACGCGGTTTTTCAGGGAAAAATTTATAATGGCGTTGAGCATTATGTTCCTCACTTTTAGTTGTGTCCGCCGCCGTGCCCGCCGTGTCCCGCAAAGCCTCCAAGTTTCGTCTGGGAGTCAAGGAGAAACGCGGCGGCCGTAACAACGGTTTCGCCAGCCTCAAGGCCCGAAAGAATCTGAACGTAGCCGTTTGCGTACTGTCCCGCCGTAACCGCGCGCTTTACAAAAGCGGATTCGTTTTTTTCGAGAAAAACGAGCTGTTCTTCGCCGTAGTCAAGAACAGCGGATTCCGGTATGACAAGGCTTTCTCCAAGGGGGACGCGGAGGGAGGCGCTGACGAACATATTGGGCTTTAATTTGCCTTCGCGGTTGTCCATTTCCACCCGCGCTTTTACTGTGCGCGTAGCGTCGTCAAGTACGGGGTTTACAAAAACAACGCGGCCCATAAATGTTTCGCCGGGGTAGGCCCCGCTTGTAATCCGGGCTTCCTGATTTACTTTTACGCCCGCGAGGTCTTTTTCGTAGATGTCCACGTTTATCCATACGGTAGACAAATCTATCAGGCTAAAGAGCCTGTCCCCTGGCCTAATGTAGGCTCCCGGCAGAACCTGCCTTTCCAGAACAATGCCGCTGAACTGCGCGTACAGGGGCATAAGGTCTTTGGGTTTTCCGCTTGATTCAAGTTCGAGAATATCCTTGTCCGTAACATTGAGAAGTTTCAGTTTGCGCCGCGCGGCTTCAAGAAGGCTGCTGCCTGAATCTTTTCCGTCTTCGTTTTTTCCGGCGCGCAGGGCAAGGAGAAATTCTTCCTGGGCCGCGATGTAGGCCGGACTGTATACCGCTCCCAGCTCCTGCCCTGTTTGTATGTATTCGCCTTCGGATGCTATGTATAAAACTTCGAGGCGGCCTTCCACGCGGGAAGTAATGTAGGATCTCTTTTTTTCGTTCATGACGACTTTTCCCGTTGTTTTGATGTTTTTGCTGATGTTCCTGAGCGCGGCGCGGGCAGTTTGCAGACCGGAAACCCTCCGCGCTTTTTCCGAAAGGGTAACTTCGCCGCCCTGTACGCTTACGGGAGGCCCTTCGGCTGGCTGTTCTTCCGGGGTTTTATGGGGCGAAGCGAAAAGAGCGACTGCGGCTATGACAAGAGCCGCGGGGAGGCCCGCCGAAAGAGCGAAAATTATTTTCTTTTTACGGGAGGGAAAGTTATTCACGGTTTTCTCCTTGTTCTGTATTTTTTGCGGCGGCTGGAAAAAGGGGACGGCCTGATATTTTTTCGAGGGCTGACAGGGATTTTTCGTAATCGACTTTGGCTTTGTAATAATCAAGCCGAGATCCTCGCAGGGTGTTTAAGCTGTCCATAACCGGCATAAAATCCGCCCTGCCGTTTGTGTATTCCACGATGAGCGAGCTAAAGGCCTGCTCCGTCTGGGGGATAATTGTGTTTTCGTAGAGGGTTATGCGGCGGGAAGCGGACTGCGCCTCGCCAAGCGCCATGGATAAATCCATTGCCGCCATATTGCGCATATCCGCGAGGCTTGCCTGAGCTGATTCAAGGGCCGCTCCCGCCGCGTCCATTTTCGCGCTGTACTGGCCGAACCACAGGGGCAGCATGACCATAAAGCCGAGTTTCCACGAATTTGTTGTTCCCATGCCGGATGACCCCATGCCTCCCATGGCTCCGCCTGTATCCGAATTCTTTGTTCTTAAAAGGCTGAAACTGACTTTGAAATCCGGCCAGGGAAGGCTCCGCGCAGCGGACAGGCCGCTCCTTGCCATTTCAACTTCCCAGGCCATGCTCTTGAGGGCAGGCGAGTCTTCCGAATTTTTTTGAAGCTCCTCACCGTTAAAGTCAAAAACAGAAGGGCTGAATTCCTCCTCGACCTCGAGGGGGGAATCCGCCCGCCTTCCCAGCATATAGTTGAGCCTGTTCATGGCGGCGCGGGACATGGCCTTCATGGTGAGTATGTCGCTTTCCATGAGGGAAAGCTCCGTGCGGGAGCGAAGGACGTCCTGCAGGGGAGATGAACCTGTTGCGTACTTACTCTCCGCCGCGCGGTTAAACTGCCGCATGAGGTTTTGGTTTTCTTCCATGATTTCTACGGCCTTCCGCGCGGAGAGAAAATCGTAGTAGGCGTTTTTTGTTTCCGCGTAAATTTTTATTCTCTGGGCGTGGAAATCCGCTTCGGCCATTCCGGCTTCGCTCTGCGCCATGCCGCGCATCGCAATGAGTTTTACGGGGTTCATAATTTCCTGGGACAGGCTCATCTCCGTCATCACCGCGTCTTTAGGATTGCGGCTCCCCTGGGGAATATCATCGAACATAACGCCTGCTTCCGGCATGGGCCAGCCGTCCGTAAGGGCGAGGGCGAGTTTTTTTGATTCGCTGTTTTTGCGGACAGCCAAAAGAGAAGGATTGTTTTTTCCCGCCTCCTCCAAAACCTCTTTCAGCGAAAGGGTCCGCGCTGCCTGGGCAGGCGCGGCGTGGGGCGCGGCAATGAGGATAACCGTTATGCAGAAAATCAGCGTAAAGTCGCGCTTCAAGTTACAAGGTTCTTTTTTTTGTGCCATGCGTTTCTCCTTTCTGGTGGAGAACTCTACTAAATAATTGTGAAGAAATTATGAAGCCGGAAAATTTTTTTGGTGTTTTTAAAAAAAGACGCGAAAAAAATGCTCAAAAAGAGCAAGAAAGCGTTTGAGGTTTTC
>JAITGB010000032.1 GCA_031280945.1 Spirochaetales bacterium | reverse complement strand
CGCAGAGCCCACACCAGATTTCGCAAAACAATTTCAGCTTCAAGAAGGGGCCGCACACGAGAAGCCTCGCCCGAAGGAAGAGCTAAAGCGCAGGCCGCAAGTTCCTCGTAATACTGCCTGTCTACCTCAAACTCAATTTCGGAAAGGGGCTTCACGCCGGAAAGAGCCGCGTATTTTTCAAAGGGAGTGTTCGCAAGAGAAGCGGGAAAGTTCTCCCCAGCGTCAGGAGGAAGAAGAGCGTATTTCCCCGTATCCCACAGACCGGCAGTCTGTACGCCCGAATTCTTCCCGCGTACAAGGGCAAGAAAGTTGCGGTAATCGTATTCCCGAAGAACATGAACAAGAAGCGGCGGAGGCTCCCGGAAAAAAGAAAGAAGCCGCACCAGGGTTTTTACAATGGATTTCTCAAACTTTCTCTGCACATCGTGGACAAGCTCCCTGTCCGAACCGCCCTCCCCTCCTCCGCCGAAAGCGCCCGAAGAACCCGAAGAACCCGCGCCGGGAAAAAGGGCGTTGGAAAGTTCAAGAAGGCTCGTCATTTTGAGAAGAAACCTAAGACGCTCGTCAAAACAGGACTTGGCCATAATGCCGTGCATCTTTGCGTGGATAAAAGCGTAACGCGATACCTGGGTTTTCATGGGAGGGATAAAATTCTCCTCACGGCGAGCCGCGCATCACCGGGAAAAGTCTCCTCCGCCGCAAGGCTCTCGTCAAAGGCGGATAGCTTCTCCGCCTGGGCCGCACTGAGCGAAGCCTCGTATTCGCGCAGCGAGCGGGAAATTTCCGCGGCCCTCGCCTCCCGGCTCGCATTATAATCATCTTCAAGGCGAGATGCCGCCTCGCGGAGCCTCATCTCCGCCTTTTTTTCGGCCTCCCGCGCAAGCTCCCTGCCGGAGTTCTCCGCGTCCAGGATTTTTTTCAGGAGGTCCGTCTCGTTCACATTATTCCTCGCAGAGTATGATTTCTTCGTACCGTTTAAGTACGGAGTGAGCCTTCGCTTCGGTTTCCGCCTTGATAATATCCGCGTAAAAATCAGGATGTTCCAGAAGCATGGCGATTTTCTTGAGGGTATTCAGGTGAAGTTCCGCATCATCGGGAGAAGAAACAACAAGAAAGACAAGATACACAGGCTCCCCGTCAAGCGCATCATAGTCTATGCCTTTTTCGGAAATCCCCAGAGCGCCGTATATGCCGTTAAGCCCCTCGGCCTTGCCGTGAGGAATCGCAATGCCGTTTTTAATGCCCGTTGACATCTTGGCCTCGCGTTCCTGAATCGCCGCGAGAATTCCCCCCCGGTTTGCCGTGGGGTAGCCCCGCGCGAGGACATCAACAAGCTCCTCGAAAAGCTCGTCCTTGTCTTCCGCCTCCAGTTGCGCCTTGATGCGGGAAACTGAAAAAATATCCTGGAGCAGCATAGAAACCTGACTTTCGCTATTCCTGCGTATCCGTAAGGCCCGGAAGTTCAGCGCCCCCGGAAGGAGCCTCCTCCGTTACCCACCAGTCAACAGCCCCCGCTTCCTGCCTCTGCGCCGCCCCCGGCACGTCCCCCGCTTCCGGCGAACGGTTTATCCACGCAAGAGCAAGCGAAGTTAAAAGAAACACAGCAGCCAAAACCGAAGTAATTTTCGTGAGAATGTTTCCCGAACGGCCCCCGAAAGGAGTTGAACTGCCCCCCCCGAAAATACCGCCAAGACCCTCCCCCTGCTCGTCCTGAACCAGCACAATAGCCATAAGAAGAAGAGCGCTTAATACAAAAATCACAAGAAGGGCTATGCCGACAATATCAATAATCATCCGTATCTCCTATTTGTCAAAAAGCGCAATGGGCGCGAACGTCTCCGCCTTGAGAGCAGCCCCGCCCACAAGAGCCCCGTCTATATTGGGCATGGTAAGAAGCTCCTTCGCGTTTTCCGGCTTGACCGAACCCCCGTACTGAATAATCATCGCGTCCGCCGCAGCCTGCGAATACAGCTTTTTGACTTGAGCGCGGATAACCGCGTGTATAGCATCCGCGTCCTGGCCCGTAGCGTTCTTTCCCGTACCAATGGCCCACACAGGCTCGTAGGCAATGGTAACGCGGAGGAGGTCTTTTTCCGAAATACCGGAAAGCCCCTTCTCCGTTTGGGAAGAAACAACGCCGTCCTGTTTTCCCGCCTCCCTCTCCTGCAAAGTCTCCCCAACGCACAGAACAACCTCAAGCCCGTGGGCAAGAGCCAGCTTAACCTTGCGGTTAATAAAATCGTCCTTTTCGCCGTAGATGATGCGCCTCTCCGAATGACCAAGAATAACAGCCTTCACGCCCAGGTCTTTGAGCATCAGAACCGAAACCTCGCCCGTATGAGCGCCCTGTTCCTGGTCCGACATATTCTGGGCCCCCAGAAGAATGGAAGTTCCCTCAAGAGCCTTTGCCGCCACAGCCAGAGCCGTAAAAGGCGGAGCAATCATAATCTTATGCTTGCAGGAGGCAAGCTCACCCGCAAGAACACGCGCAAGAGAAACCGTCTCAGTTACGGTCTTATGCATCTTCCAGTTGCCCGCTATGTATTTAATCCGCACACACAACTCCTTATTTTTGCCCCAGCGCGGCTATGCCCGGCAGGGTTTTCCCTTCAAGATACTCAAGGGACGCCCCGCCCCCCGTAGAAACATGGTCAATCTTGTCCGCAAGACCAAACTTATTGATTGCCGCAACAGAATCCCCGCCGCCGACAACCGTCGTCCCCGCGCAGGCCGCAGCCATTTTAGCAACCTCCTGCGTACCCTTTGCAAAAGCGTCAAACTCAAAAACCCCCAGGGGCCCGTTCCACACAAGGGACTTTGCCCCCGCAACAGCCCCCCGAATCTTCTCAATGGTTTTCGGCCCAATATCCATACCCATTTTGCCGTCGGGAATATCAGCCCCGTCAACCAGTAAAGGAGCTGCCTTCTCGGAAAACTCCGCAGCCACAACATGGTCAAGAGGAAGAATAACCTCCACTCCCGCGGACGCAGCCGCGGAAAGAAGTTTTTCCGCGGTATCAAGAAAATCATTCTCAACAAGACTCGTACCAATGGAATGGCCCTGCTTTTTGAGAAAAGTATAGGCCATACCCCCGCCAATAACCAAAGTAGAACAATTCTTCACAAGAGACTCCAGCACCGCTATTTTGGAAGAAACCTTCGCCCCCCCAATAATAGCCACAAAAGGCTTTGCCGGATTCTTTACAAGAGGCTCAAGGTAGGCAACCTCCTTTTCCATGAGGAACCCGCCCACAGCAGGCAGAAACTTCGCCACATCCGTAGTCGAAGCGTGGGCGCGGTGGGCCGTACCAAAAGCATCGTTGACAAAAACATCCCCGTACGCGGCAAGCTGTTTGGCAAAACCCGCGCGAACATCATCTTCCTTGGAAGTCTCCTCCTTGTGGAAGCGCGTATTCTCCAGCATAAGGATTTCCCCGCCCGAAAGCCCCGCCACAAGAGCCTCGGTTTCCGGCCCCACGCAGGAAGGAGCGAACTTGACAGGCTTACCGAGGAGCTTTGCAAGATAGTCCGCAACAGGCCGCAGCCTGTGCTTACCCTCAATGTAGGCAGCCTCATCAAAAGCCTTGCCCGCCTTCTCAGCCTTTTCTTTGGCCTTTGCCGCGTCCTTTTTCGGGTCTCCCAGGTGGGACATAAGAACAAGGCTCGCCGCGCCCTCCCCCGCAATATAATTGATAGTGGGAAGGGCAGCCCGTATGCGGGTATCGTCCTGCACAACCCCGTCCTTCATCGGAACATTAAAATCAACGCGCATGAGAACACGCTTACCCCCCAGGGCAATATCTTTTACGGTTTTAATCACGGCGAGCCACCCCTTATTTCTTGCTGTCTATGTATTTAAGAAGGTCAACAACCTTGTTGGAATACCCCCACTCATTGTCGTACCACGAAACAACCTTGAAAAAACGCTTCTCGCCCTTGAGATTGTTCTGCAAAGTCGCAAGGCTGTCGTAAATCGAGGTATGCGTATTGTGGATAATATCCGTGGAAACAATCTCCTCATCGCAGACCTGTAGAATACCCTTGAGGTACGAACCCGCAGCCTTTTTCAAAGCCCCGTCAATCTCCTCAATAGAAGTATCTTTTGCCGCGCGGAAAGTGAGGTCCACAACCGAACCCGTCGGCGTAGGAACACGGAAACTCATGCCCGTGAGCTTGCCCTTTGTCGAAGGAAGAACCTCGCCCACAGCCTTTGCCGCCCCCGTAGTCGAAGGAATAATATTGATGGCAGCAGCGCGCCCCCCCCTCCAGTCCTTCAGGGAAACCCCGTCCACAGTCTTCTGGGTCGCCGTATAGGAATGAATAGTCGTCATAAGGCCCGTCTCTATGCCGATACCCTCTTTGAGAATAACGTGAACAAGAGGCGCAAGACAGTTCGTGGTGCAGCTCGCGTTGGAAAGAACATGGTGCTTCGCCCCATCGTACTCGTTCTCGTTGACGCCCATAACAAAAGTCTTGATAGGCTTGGACTCATCGGAGGACTTGCCCGGAGCCGAAATAATAACCTTCTTCGCCCCCGCGCTGATATGCCCGTAGGCCTTCTCGTTGGTGTAAAGACCCGTAGACTCAATCACGTAGTCAATGCCCAGAGCCTTCCACGGCAGAGTATCGGGCGTCTGGCCCTTGCCCGAAATACACTTAATCTCGTGCCCGTTTACCACAAGAACATCCTCGCCGCGAGTCTCAATCTTCGCATCCATCTTACCTTGAGTCGAATCGTATTTGAGCTGATAGGCAAAATACTTCGCGTCCGTCGAAAGGTCAACGACCGCCACAACATCAATCTTGTCCTTCCCCAAAAGCCCCTGCCCCACCAGAGCCTGAAAAACGAGCCGCCCAATTCTGCCAAAACCATTTATCGCAACTTTCATGAAAAAAACCTCCATGGAAATATCCTGACGGTAATACGCCAGCCATAAAAACTATACGAAAAAAGCGGAAATGATGTCAAGAGTACGGATTTGGGCAAGAATTTGGGCGCATTTTTTCGGGCAGCCCCGAAAAAACCGGGCTTTGCGGGGCTTGGCCGCCGCTTCGCGGCGGCTGCTTCGCACCCCTCCAATCCCTTGCGCGCCCACGGCCCCGCCGCGCAAAGCGCGGCGGGGGTATGCGCTGCCGCTACGAAAGCCTTTTTATAATCTTTTTCGCCAAAAGCTCCTTGATTTCCCTGTGCCGGGGAACCGCTTCGGCTATACCGGTCTCAGGGTTTTTGTACCAATCATGATTACTGCCGTGCCGAAGAAAGAGAGCGCCGTTTTTTTCAATAATTTTCAGTAAATCAAGGCGTTTCATACCGGAAGGGCAAGAAGTCCTGTGCGTTCAGGAACAGCGGGCCGAATATCATCAAAACGCATAATATCGCCGTAGAGAGAGGCAAGCATTTTTTGGAGTTCTTCAACGCTGTCCCCTTGCGTCCAGTAATCGGGATATTGGTTAAGGTAGCCTATATAACCGCCTTCCCGCGCTTCCCAATAGGTATATGAGAGTTCCATGCATAGCCTCCCTGTATTTTTTAATATACCCTATCTCCCTGCTGCGCGCAAAGGCCCGTCCCGCCGCGCTCTGCGCGGCGGGACGGGTGATGGCAAACCCGCAGGGTTTGGCCGCCGCGCGAAGCGCGGCGCGGCCTATAACCCCTACAGGCAGAACCTTACCCGCAATCATATCTGAGCGGAGTTTGCTACCTTAAACTTGGCCACCTCATGCGACAAACTGTTGATACTTGCCCGCGTCTGGACAGTAATCGCATTAAGGTTTTCAACCGCCTGACTAATCTGCCGGGTATCATCGGAGATTTCGTCCATTTCAGCATTGAGGTGTTCTGTCTCTTTCGTAAGATTGGTCATCCCTGAAAGCACATTGGAACTTGCGCTCATCATCTCGCTTGAACCGCCCTTCACCTCCAGCGTAATCGCGTTGATTTCCCGCATCGCCTCCAGAATATTGCTGCTTCCGGTGGTCTGTTGGTCCATAGCGTCTTTTATGCTGGTTTCCTGCTTTCTCACCTCGTCCAGAAGGTTGAGTATCTTGCTAAACCGCTCCTGACTTTCCCCGGAAAGAGCCGTTGCCGAGTTTATCTGTTCTTTCAAGTCATTCAATACCTTGGAGATGGACTTGCCCTGGGTAGAAGAGTTTTCCGCCAGTTTGCGTATCTCATCGGCCACAACAGCAAACCCTTTTCCCATCTCCCCCGCGTGAGCCGCCTCAATAGCCGCGTTCATGGCAAGCAGATTCGTCTGGGCCGCGATATTCTGAATTATCGCGCTGGCCTCGATAAGACCGTTGGAAGCCTCTTCCAGCTGTTTCATAATATTCACCACCTCTTCAATTCCCTCTTTTCCGGTTTCCGAGGCGTTAAGCAGCGCGTCCATTGCCGCAGTATTCTTTCGCAGTATTTCCGCCACCAAAGTAATGTTGCCGACCATTTGTTCCACCGCCGCGGAAGAGCGCACCACCTGAGCGGACTGGCGTTCGATGGAAGCGTTCAGGCGTTCCGAATTCGCTTTTATCTGTTCTATCGTGGCGTTGGTCTGGGTTACGGAGGTGGACTGGTTTATCATTTGCTGTTTTGCATCGGAAATGTTTCCAGTTATGTGGGTTATTACCGAAGAGGTTTCCTGAACAGTTGTTTGCAGTTTGTTCGCAACTCCTTCCAGATTGCCCACCGAGCATTTCGAATTTGCCACCATCTCGGAGAGACTGCCAATAGACGCATTGAACTGTTCCGACATAATCCCAATTTCGTCTTGAGAATTGACGCAGAGCCTTTCGGTGAGATTGCCGCCGGCAACCGCCTTGAGGGTGGGAATCATCTTGATAACCGGCTTCGCCACCGAATGTCCCAGGAGAACAGACAGCACCGCCCCGACAAGCACTGCGGTTCCTATCAGAACAAAGATAATAAACCTGAGCTTATTCACTCCTGCCATAAGCTCGTCATAGGTAATGGCCACCATAAGTATCCAGTTGAACTCCTTCATAGGCATATAGCCTACGAACATATCCTTGTCGTTATACCTGTATTGGGTAATGCCGCTGTGTTCCTTGAGGGCTGTTTCAATGGACATGGCAAGACTTTCATACGAGGGGTCGGTTTTCGCTTGCGCTATGGCGTTGACCTGCTGGAGCACCAGGTCTTGATTTTGGTGGGCTATAAAGGTTCCGGCCTGGTTTACCATATAGGAATAGCCGGTTGTCCCCAGTTTGACCCTCTTTGTGGCGTCACTCAAAAGATACGCAGACTGACGGGCAATAAGCGCGCCGCTCACTTTGCCTCCTGAGAGAATGGGAACCGCGCACATAACCACCGGTTTATTGATGTGCCTGCTGATAAGCACGTCTGAAACCGCCAACTGTCCAGAGAGAGCTTCTTTCACATAATCCCTATCTCCAAGATTCGAGGAAGAGCCGTCGATAGCGTAGCGGACGGTTCCGTCAAAGCTTACGACACCGAATTCCAGAAAATCCATGCGGGCAGCTTCGGCTATCAGAGTTTTCCTCTGGATTTCCCAATCCATTGTTTGCACATTGGGATTGGCTGCCAGCTCCTGAAGCATCAGTACATAACTGCGGAACATGGTTTGAATAAGGTCTGCCCCCAGTTCCGCCTGATTACGCAGAGAGGATTTGGCGGTATCCTGGACAATATCGGCGGCAAAAAAGAGCGCTACCATCCCAATACTGAGGGACACAAGAAAAACAAAACCGCTGACCAGAAGCGAAACACGTTTTGACAAGTTCATGCATAGACCTGCTTTATTGCCCGTATATATAGAAAAACTGTATTCCAAAATGAATTATTGGTCAAGGATAAGCCGGAACAGGCTGCCGCCAAACCCTGCGGGTTTGGCGGCAGCGCGAAGCGCGGCGGGGGTACGCGCAAGGGATAGAAGCGGAAATCCCGCAGAAAATTGCCGTGAGGCAATTTTTGAGGAATTGCAGCGGATAGCCCGGTTTTTTGCTCGCGCAAAAAATGCGCCCAAATTTTCTTTCTCCCCATATTGCTGTTAGAGCCTCTACGGAGTAAACTATTACCGGACAGGCCAATGAAATTCAAAATCAAATATGCCAGCCAGATTGTGGGAAGTTTTGTCATCGCGGCTTTTCTTTTTTTCGCGGCGATTCTGATTCTGATGGGCATCAACCAGAGGTGGTTTGCGAGGAATTACTACTATACGAGCCGTTTTGCCTCGGGCGCGGGGCTGAACAAGGGGATGGCGATTAGTTTTAAGGGGTTTGAGATTGGGAAGGTTACGGATATTTACCTGACCAAAGATGATAATGTGGAGATTCAGTTTTATATTCAGGATACTTTCCAGCCCAAGGTGTTTGAGAATTCTGTGCTGCAGCTTGTGCAGAGTACGTTTGGTTTTGGCGGGGGGCTTGTGTTTCACCAGGGGGTGTCGGTGAGCCGGCCTCTTGAGGAGTTTTCCTATATTCCGTCTTTGGACCTGGCGGAGGGGCAGGCGCTTGCGGCGCGGGGGCTCGTGAAGGTTCCCAAGGACGATAGTGTTGTTACGCGTGTTCTGGAAGACATAGAGCCTATTGTCGAGAATATTACGATGACTGTGGAGTCTTTGAACGCTATTCTTGAGGCTGTGCGTAATCCTTCGGCGGGCGATGCCGCGATTGGCGGCGTTGTGAAAAATCTGGAGGGGCTTACGCGGGAACTGGAGCTTCTTCTTGCGGAGGCGAGGCCGGGTTTGAGCGCTATTGTGGCCAATGTTGAGGGTATGAGCGCGGATTCGAAGGGTCTTGTTGTGCGGCTTCTTGACCCCATGGGTTCTCTTGCTACTCTTCTTGACGACAACAACAGGCTTTTTGAGCAGATTGAGGCTATTTTGGCTGATGCTGCGGCGAGTATGGACGAGGTGCGTTCTTTTTCGTCAATTTTAACGACTGCGAGGCCGCAGATTCTTGAGCTTCTGGAGGAAGGCCGGGACGCGGTTCGTTTGAGTCAGGATGTTCTTGAGGGTTTGCGGAATAATCCTCTTCTGCGGGGGGGGATTCCTTCGCGGCTTGAGGCTCCGACAAGTCAGCAGGGCTACAGGGACGAGGCTTTTTAATGGGAGAGAGGGGCTGTTGGGCGGTTCTGGGGCCGGCGGGGGCTTTCTTGTGCGTTTTTTGGGCTGTTCTGGGGAATTTTGCGGCGTGTTCTTCCGCTCCTCCTGCTCCTGATGCGGTTTTTGAGAAGCGTAATCAGGCTTCGCGGAATCTTGAGTCGGGTAACAGGCATTTTCGGGAGGCCCGCTACGCGGAGGCTCTTGAATTCTATGCTCTTGCTCTGGACGGTTATACGGCTATGGACGATAGTGAGGGCCGCGTTACGGCTCTTAACTCTATCGGGAAGGTTTTTTTTCTTTCGGGTGATGTTCCGGCGAGGGCTGGGGGCGTCGGCAATACGGAGAGGGCTTTTTCGAGCTACAGGGAGGCGTATTCTCTTGCGAAGAGGCTTGAGAGTCCGCGTTTTGTTCTTCAGTCGGCGAATAATCTTGCGGAAGTTCATATACGCAGGGGCGAAAACGCGGCTGCTCTGGAGCTTTTGGAGGATACTCTTGGCCAGCGGGGTGTGCGGGATTTTTCTTCGCTGGAGCTTGCTGTTCTGTATCATAATACGGCTCTTGTTCTGCGTAACCTTGAGCGCTACGGGGAGGCTTTGGAGGCGGCGATGAGGGCCCGCGATATGAACAGGGGCGCGAAGCGTTTTGGGGAGCTTGCGTCGAACTACTATATAATGTCCTCCATCTATTTCCGGCAGGGTGTACTGGGGGAGGCGCGCGGCGCTGCCGGGAGCGCTCTTGAATACGATAAGCGTATGGAAAACAGTTTGGGGATTGCGGAGGACCTTTTGGCCCTGGGTTCTATCGAAGAGAAGGGGGGGGATGTTTCTGCTGCGTACGATATGTACAAGAGGGCGTTTTTGGTGTACCGTTCGCTTAAGTACGCTGCGGGTTTGAGCCGGGCTCTTGAGAAGCTCTTTCTGGCGGCGGAAAATCTTAATTTGCGTGAGGAAGCTGAGTCTTACCGTGAAGCATACGAGCAGTTACAAAAACCGGCGCCCTGATTTTCTTGTGAAGAGCCTTCAGGGGTACGTGGCTTTTTTTCGGGGGGTCCTTTGGCTTGCGGTGTGTCTTGTTCTGACTGCTGCTTCGGGGTTTGCTATTGTCTACCCTTTGTGGTTTTTTGCTACGGGGTACAAGAATCTTTACAGTGTTTTTAGTTTGTGCGTGCTTTTTCTTGCGGCCCTTGGGGTTTTCCTTTTCCGGCTTAAGCGGGAGGTGGGGCTGTGCGGCGGTGTACGCTCTTACCTTGGGCTGAGGGTTGCGCCGAAGGCAAAGAGGGCCGCGCTTTTTTTGGCTGCGCTTTTTGCCCTGTACGGGATTATTCTTCTCTTTTTGAGGGGGTATTTTTTTGCGGGGCTGGCGGCGGGTCTTGTGTATTTTGTTTTTCTGGGAGTTTTCCTTGCCGGCAGGCGCGAACCGGTTTAATTTTTTTTTCGCGTTTTCTTTTCTTGCTGTCTGTACGGCTGTTTCGGCCCAGGCGGAATATCCTGTTATAAAAACTTTAACTCCTTCCGATGTCCTTTTCCGGCAGTTTCAGGAGGACGTTGTCCGCTACAACCGCGCCCAGAGCGGGGGGGAGAGTCTTCCTCCTCTTTCCCTGTACGCCTACACTCCGGGGGAGGGAGAGTCTCTTTTCTTTCTTGCGGCGCGTTTTACGGTTTCCCTTGAATCTCTTGCTACCTTAAACGGCATAGACAGGAGCGATTCTCCTGTTGCGGGCAGGGCTATTCTTGTTCCCAGCGTTCCGGGGATTTTTATGCGGGAGAGCCCGCGGAACAATCTGGAGAGGCTTTTGTACTCGTGGAGAGACCCCCAGGAGGCTCAAAGGCTTACTATCCGGGGCGAGGTTTTTTACTTTTTCCCGGGGGCGAGGTTTCACCCTGTGGAGAGGACTTTCTTTCTCGATTCGCTTTTTTCCTTTCCCCTTGATTCGGCTGTTATTACGTCCCGCTACGGGAGCAGGGTAAGTCCTATTTCCGGCAGGCTTCACTTCCACAACGGGCTTGACCTCGCGGCTCCACGGGGGAGCAAGGTGTACGCTGCCCGGTCGGGAAAGGTGATTGTCAAGGCGGAGAATTCTGTTTTGGGTATACATATTGTTCTGTCCCACGGGGGGGGCTACGAGACTGTATACGGTCATCTTGATTCTACCGCTGTGGAATTGAATCAAAACGTTAATTCGGGTATGCTGATTGGGCGCGTGGGGAGTACGGGTATGTCAACGGGGCCGCACCTTCATTTTGAGGTACGCGAAAAGGGTACGGCCCGCAACCCGGAGAGTCTTTTGCCCCGGCGTATTTTGCGGTGAACTATTTATGATAAAAAGCGGTTGTGTAAAACTTTTTCTTTTTTTTGCGCTGGAAGCTCTTGTTTTTCCGGCTTTTTCCGCTGCCGACGGCATCTACTGCAAACTCAAGTCCTTAAGCCGCGTGGCTGATGGTTCGTCTGCATCAGAGTCCCTGCCCCTGCGCATGGAGGATGCCTGGGGCATTGTGCTGGGCGAGACGCGGGATTTTCTTCGGGGTATAGAGATTCAGCTTACAATCCCCGAAGAGGCGAACATTTATACGGGAACCTACGCGGTTTTCGTATACAGGAGGGTAAGTCCGCAGCCGGATACGGCTGTCAGCCAGTACGAGGGCTCTCCCCTCTTTTTCAAGGTAATTGAGGAACGCCGCCGGCTTTTTCTGCACCTGCCTTTTGAGTCTTCTTCCGGTTTTTCCCCTGCGCCGGACACGTATCTTCACAGGACGGCCCTCACGGCTTCGGATTTTCCGCTGCTCTTCGCTATTTTGCCTGTTATGAAGGGTATTCCCGAACAGGCTGCCGCTGCGGTTTTCCGCGCGGAGGTGCGGCCCTTGTTCAAGAATCTGGGGAGGCTTCTCCTGAGTTTTGCGGGAAACTCTTCGCCCGATGCGGGGACCCGCGTTTTTATTGATGACTCGGAGAAGGGTTTTTCCCCAAAGGGCTTTCTTCTTGAGCCGGGAATCCACAGGCTGAGGGTGGAAAAGACGGGCTCATCTCCCTTTTTGGCTACGGTGGGCATAGAGAGGGGAAAAACGGAGCCTGTGGCGGCTTCTTTCCCGAATAACGCTTCCTCTGTGCGTATCAATGTTCCTTCGGGGAGCAGTGTTTTTCTGGACGGGCTGGCTGTTCTGGCGGGGGGTGCGGCGCTTCCGGTTCAGGCGGGGGAGCATACTGTATCCGTAAAGGTCGGCGATTACCAAATCAGCAAGAGGTTTTCCGTGGAACCGGGCAAAAATTACTCGGTTTCCATTTCCCTTGACGTTTTAATACACGAAGAATAAAAATTGTATTAAGTCATTGGCCTATTTGTTCGATACTATATATGTCGGCTGACTATAGTTCCCCTCCCAGTTTACTATACGAGGCCGATACCAATGTGGTTGACCGGTTCCTTTGGAGCCGGTCTTTTTTTTGCCTGCTTGCCGTACGCTATTGCCGCAGGGCAAGCGCATATAACTTTTTGGGGCGCATTTTTTCGGGCAGACCCGAAAAAACCGGGCTATCCGCTCCAATTCCTCAAAAAGCCTTCGGCTTTTCTGCGGGATTTCCGCTTCTATCCCTTGCGCGAAAAAAATACCCTGAACAAAAACATAAAAAAAATTCAGCTCTCGGCGCGGGGCAGGTTTTTTACGCACTCAGGGCATACCTCCCCTACATTTCCGCGATTACCTGCAGATTATCGAAAAGAACCTGCTTGATTTTTCCGCTGCTCATAATTGAATTGATTTTGTCGGCGAGTTCGACTTTGAGGTCGTTTTCCTTTTCGGGTTTGAGGTCGGCGGCTTTTTTGGATGTGATAAACTGGCGTACAACGTCTTTTAACTGGGGAATACGCGAGACGAGCTCTGTCTGTACGATTTTGTCGCCCTGCGTGTAGCCTATGTTGACGGTGAGCATAACCATGGCAGGGGTATCGTCAGATGTGCGGCCCCGCACTTCGCCGACCTGGGAAAACCAGTCGTAGACAGGAGCCTTCCCCGCGTAGTCCGTTGAGACCTGCTGCTGCGTCATGCCCTGATTTCCGGCGCCGAGGATTTTCATTGTAACGACAACGACGGTAACAATAAAGAAAATGGCGCCAAGCCCCAGGGCGGCCCATTTGAGTATCGAAATAACCATGCCGGGAAGAAAGCCTGTTTTTTTTGGCTCCGCATCGCCTCCGCCCTCGTCTATATTATCAAGTTCGTCTGACATTTTTTTCCTCCTCGCCGTTCATTTACAAATGTCCGTCCGTTAATATGATGATGTCAACTCGTCTGTTGTAGGCTCTGCCTTCGGGCGTGGCCTCCGAGACGAGGGGCACTGTTGAGGCAAAGCCCGCTACCTGAAACTGATTTTCGTCTACGCCGTACTCAACGAGGCGGTGAAGGACATTGACAGACCTGGCTGTGGAGAGTTCCCAGTTGCTCTGCCAGGGGCCTTCGGAATCCGTTGGGGAGGAATCGGTGTGCCCTTCGATTCTGAATTTTCTGCCGGCCAGTTCGGGACTGGTAAGAAGGTCGGCGACACGTATGAGTACGCTCCGCGCCTGTTCCATATTGATTTGTGCGCTGGCCGGCCTGAAATAGGCGTCCGCGGCGAGGCTTATGACAAGGCCGCGTTCATCTTCCTGTATGCGTACTTTCTGCGTACTGATTTCCGGCTGAAACTCGGAAACAGCTCTTTTGCGCGCCCTGTCCAGGGCTTTTCCCCTGTTCTGCGCGGGCAAAGCCATAACGGTATGGCCGAGTTCCGCCATGCGGCCCACTTGAAGAGTGTTGCCTCCGGCGAGGTTTCCCATTCCGGCAAAGGCAGTTGAGATACCCAGAATTTGGGCTTCGTCAAATTCCGCTGTGGTGTACAGCAGAATAAAAAAGGTCAGAAGGAGTGTAACCATGTCGCCGTAGGTAACCTGCCAGTCGGGGGCGCCTTCGGGAGGACATTTCGGACATTTTTTGTCGCCAGCGGCCATTTTTTAATCCTTTCCTGTCGCGTTGCGCAGAGCTTCTCTTTGCACGGGAGGCAGGAACGCGAGGAGTTTTTCCTGCAATATTCTGGGGTTGTCTCCGGCCTGTATGGAGAGTATGCCTTCGATGATAATTTCTTTCAGCGCGGTTTCGCTTTTGTGGCGTACGCCGAGTTTTGTCGCAAGGGGTATGATGATAAAGTTTGCGGCGATAGCTCCGTAGAGCGTTGTGATAAGAGCAACGGCCATACCGGAACCAATGGCCGATTTGTCCTGGAGGTTCGCAAGCATGGCTATAAGCCCGATAAGGGTTCCAATCATTCCAAAGGCAGGGCAAAACTTGCCCCAGTCTTCGTATATTTTGATGCCGTCTTCGTGGCGGGCCTGCACCTGGTTGAGTTCGTTGAAGAGTATGGTTTTTATAACTTCGGGGTCTGTGCCGTCCACCACAAGCTGGATTCCTTTGCGCATAAACTCATCTTCGAGTTCCTGTACGTTGTCCTCCAGCGCGAGCAGTCCCTCGCGCCTGGCCCTCTCGGAAAATTCCACAAGAACCGTTATGTTGCGCTCGGTATCGTCCTTGGGTATTTTGGTGGTAATCGTAAAGAGTTTGAACATACCCAAAACGCGCTTCAAGGGATGCGCGATAAAAAGTGAGGCCATGGACCCAATGAGGGTAATAAAAACGGAGGGCAAGTCCCAATAGATGAGAATGGGCGCGCCGCCAAGCAAAACGCCGGTTATGAGGACGATACTTCCTATTACAATTCCGCCTAGGGTTCCTATATCCATGCGCTCTACTCCTCGTTCTTAAAACCGCCTATTTGACTGCGGTAATCCACAATTTCCGAAAAAACGGTCTGGTAGTCCTCCAGGACTACCAGACGCTTTCCTGATAACATTATGAGAGTGGTGTCAGGATTCAACTCGATGTACTCAATTTGATGGGGGTTTACATAGTAAACCTTCCCATCAAGCCGTGTTACCTTAATCATTTAAGTCCAGTATTCTACTCCTTTACCTTTTGAGTGTTAAGAGTTCCTGCAGAAGCTGGTCGGCTGTCTGAATTGTGCGCGAGTTCGCCTGAAAGCCTCTTTGCGTAACAATCATGTCGGTAAACTGTTCGGCAAGGTCAACGTTGCTCATTTCCAGGTTTCCCGCGAGGATTTTTCCTTTGCCGGCAATGCCCGCCGGGTCTACGAGGGCTATTCCTGAGTTGTTGGTTACGGAGTAGACGTTTTCGCCCTGTTTTTCAAGTCCGCCGGGGTTCATAAAGGTCGCAAGCGCTATCTGGCCCAGCGGCCTGTTGTTGCCGTTGGAGAAGATTCCTGTTATGACGCCGGACTGGTCGATGCGGTAGCTTGTCATGTAGCCCATGCCGAAGCCGTTTTGCTCCCGGACTTTGGTGGAACTGGGGTCGGCAAACTGCGTCATCGAGCCTTCGGGGTTTCCGACTTCTCCCAGGTTGAGGTTGAAGGTCTGCCGCACGGGGGCTCCGCCTTCACCGGGGGTGGCGCCCGCAACATCAAAAGCCACCTGTACCTGAAGGAGTTCCTGGGCTATGCGGTCTCCGGCGCCGTCTTCGGCTGCGAGGAGGGTTCCGAGGTTGCCGAATTCCACAACAAAGGTGTTGGTTGTGCTGTTGCCCGCCGCGCCTACCTCAACTATGGTGTTGGCTCCGCCGTATTCGGGGTCAACGGTAACTTCCGCGTTCCAGCGGTTTACTTCGTCAGGCCGCCGCGTAAAGTTGATTTGCAGGGTGTGTTCGTTGCCGAAACTGTCGTACACGTTGATGCGGGCCTGCCATGTTCCGTCCTGAACCGCAACCCCACTAGGGTTTTCGGGGATTTCCGGCGTGTTTTTGTTGAGGTTACAGGCAAGCTGTACTTCGGTTGTGGCGACTGCGGGGTCTTTGCTGTTGATGGGGATAATGAGGTCGCCTACGGAGTCTGAGGTGTTGATGTAGGGTCTGTTGTCAACTGTTGTCGCTGACCAGCCCTGTACGCGCATCCCGTTTGCTGGGTTTACGAGGGTTCCGTTTTCGTCTATGTCGAAGGTTCCGTTGCGGGTGTAGAGGTCCTGTTTTCCCGTACGCAGGATAAAGAAGCCTTCACCCATGAGGGCGAGGTCCGACATTTTTCCGGTAAGCTGTATGGCTCCCTGGGTATGAATCGTGTCTATGGACGCTACGTTCATTCCCAGGCCGACCTGTTTGGGGTTTACGCCGCCCAGCTCTTCGGTGGGCCGGGCTGCTCCCCCGACATTCTGCGAAATAAGGTCCTGAAAATTAACGCGGCCTTTTTTGAAGCCTGTTGTGTTGACGTTTGCGATGTTGTTACCCACAACGTCCATACGGGTCTGGTGGTTCTGCAGGCCGGAAACTCCGGCGTAAAGTGATCTCATCATAGAGGCGGCCTCCTTTAGTCTCTCACGCGGCTGACGTTTACGTAATCGTAATACTCACCGTTTATCAAAAGCTGCGGGGACTCACCGCCCGCGACTTCCCGCACAATGCCCGAAACTTTGTGTACCGTGTCTTCGCCTTCGGCTGTTTTTCCCGGCATTTCAATATCGACTGTTTTTCCCATGAGGGATACGGCCTGTCCCAGAGAGAGCACTCCGGCTATGCGGGAGAACTCTTTGTTCATGTTGGTCATCTGTTCGAGGGAGGTAAACTGCGTCATCTGCGCTATGAACTCCCTGTCCTCCATGGGCTGGGTAGGGTCCTGGTGGGTAAGCTGGGTGATGAGAAGTTTGAGAAAATCTTCCTTGCCCAGAGCGTCGGGGCGGACTTTGCCCTTTGCGCCTGTTGTGTTTCCGGCTGCGAGGCTGCGCCAGGCTTCCTGGGCTCCAAAAGAATGAGGACTGCGTTCCTGCGTTACTTCGGTCATTGGTACTCCTTTAAGCCATCAGACTGATTGCGTGAAAAGCGTAGGGGGCGAGGGGGCTTCCTCCGCCCAGGCTGCGTTCCCGTTCCACCGCTTTGAACGTTTGTGCGAAGAAATTTTCGGGGGAGGAGCCTTCTCCGCCGCTTCCGGCGGCGTTTCCCTCTCCAGTAAAAACGTCCATGCCGGACATTTCAAATCCGTTTGCCTTGAACGCTCCGGCGAGGTCGCTCATGTTCCGCTCGAAAACTTCGCGCACACTTTCATTTTCGACAAGAATTTGTCCGGCTATTAGTTTATCCTGCAGCGCGAGGCGGATTTTTACTTCGCCCAGGGCTTCAGGTTTCAGGATAAGCCGGATTTCTCCTTCGGCGCTGTCCTTGAGAATGATACGCGCGCTCTGGATGATTTTGCTGTTGCCGTCTTCCCTCAGGTGCCTGAGAAGGCCCGATGCGGATTCCTTGACGCTCCGCTCACCGGCTGCGCGGAGGCTGTCCGCAAAGCGTTCATCTCCCGGCCTGAGCGTAACGCGCATCTGGATTTCCTGCCGGGACGAGTCCTGCCGAGCTTCTTCGGGTGATACGTTTTTGAGTTCGCGCAGGGCTTCCTCTACGGCGGGGCTTTCGCTTTTTAACGCGGTTTCCCGGAGCTTGTCTTTTTTCCGCTGGGTCTGGGGTGAGGCTTCGCTCATGGAGAGTTTTTTCTCTTTGCCGGAGAGCCGTTTTTTGAGTGTATTTTCCGCAGGTACGATGCGGGAAAAAGCCTTTTCCGCGTCCGCCTGCCGCGGTTCCCCATTTGTTTTTTGGGGAAAACCCGCAGCGGAGGCTAAAATCACCCTGCCCTGAGCTTCGTTTATGGCTCCAACTCCGCGTCCGGTTCCGGCGGCAAAGTCCGGCGCGGCCTTGTGCTGGGTCTTGACGGTTTCCGTGTGCGGGAGGATTCCCTCCGCCGCGGAGGCTTCTTCTCCTTGAGGCCCGTTTTCGGTTTTGCGGAGCCGGCCTTGTCCGGTCTTTGCCGTGCGCCCTTGCCAAAGGGCGGGTTTCTCTTCGGAGGCGGCTGCCGCCCCGCGAAGCCGTCCGCGGCTTCCTTCGGCAGTCCGCTTCGCGGGCCAGAGGGCGACGTTTTCTTCCGTGGTTTGGGCCGCTGCGCGCGGGCCGCCTGAGCGCCTGCTTTTTTGGGGATTCTGCGCAAAAAGCCTTCCCGCGAGAAGTTCCAGAAATTTTCCCGCGCTCCTTTTTGCCCGTCCTGCGCCTGTTCTTTTTGCCCCTGCTTTTTCCGCGAGCGCGTTAGCGCCGGCAGAGGCTTCGCTTACCGTGGTTCCTGCCACGCATTAACCTCCCTGCCCGCCGTTATGCGCGGGGTTTCATGGCCATCTTTTTCTGGATGACCGCCGCTCTTTCGGCAGGCATTAGGGACA
>JAITGB010000260.1 GCA_031280945.1 Spirochaetales bacterium | reverse complement strand
ATACGGCCCTCCGCGTCCGTGGGAACGCTTCCCCCCGCGTAGAGCCTGTCCGTCATAAGACGGTACATCTGCTCGATGCAGTCCTCCTGCAAACCCTTCTTTTCCATTGTCTTAAAAAGTATGCCCAGGTACAGGGGAACAACCGGAATAACCGCGCTTGCCCGCGTAACAAGAGCCTTGTTGACGCTGATATACGCGGCCCCCCCAAGAGAGGATTTCAGTTTTTTGTCCAGAACTTTGGCGCTGTTTTCGATGTGTTCCTTTGCCCTGCCTATTGTTCCGTCCCGGTACACAGCTCTGGTCATATCCGGCCCAATGTAGGAGTACGCAAGGCTCACCGCCCCCTGAGACAAAACCCCCGCTTCAAGAAGAGCGTCCACCCACAGTTCCCAGTCCTCACCCCCCATGACCTTAATCGTGGCCTCAATCTCCTCCTCCGTGGCAGGGCTTATGCTGCCCTCCTCAAGCTGCCCCGTTAAGGGATTCACCGACTTCGCGCTGTAGGCCGCCCCAATGGGCTTCAAAACAGAACGGTATACAACCCCCGTCCGGGGGTCTGTCCTCACACCGGAAGCAAGACTGTACACAAGAAGGTCAACCTTGCCCCCAAAGTGTTTTTTGACAGCGGCAATCGCCTCGTCCTTGATTTCGCGGGAAAAAGCATCGCCGTAAATATTTTCCGTAAAAAGCCCCTGGGCCTCAGCCTGGGTCTTGAAGTATTCGCTCGCATACCAGCCCGCCGTAGCCGCCCGCCTGTCCGAAGCAGGCTTCTCAAAAGCAATGGAAAGAGTTTTCGCCCCGGCCCCAAAAGCCGCCGCAATGCGCGTAGCAAGCCCGTAGCCCGCCGAACCGCCCACGATGAGGACATTCTTAGGCCCCGTAAATTTCTTCTGCTTTTTAATGTAGTCTATCCCGTCCTGCACGTAGATGCGAAGACCCGCCGGGTGCGCATTCAGGCAGATACTGTTACGAATCATGGGTTTTATAACCATGGATATTTCTCCTCCGTATCAAGTTTTTTGCGATTCACGGCCAAAGTACCAAAAAGGCCGCACAATAGCAATCCAGGCCGCCCCTATTCTTTTAAAAGCTCCATAATCTGCCGCACCCTCTCCTTCTCCTGCTCAAGAGCGGTTTTAAGACCCGAAATCTGCTTCTCAAGAGCCTCCGTCTGGCCGCGGGCCGCGTTCACCTCCGCGCGCACAGCAGCCGTCTCTTTGCGGGCCTTCTCCGTTTCCACGCGGGCCGAATCCGTCTCCTTGCGGGCCCTCTCCGCATCTTTCATAAGAAGCTCGCGCTCCGTACCCAAACTGCTCGACTGGGCCGTTACCGTACGGTACAGAAGCTCCCGCGTCTTAATCTCGTCCTCAAGAGCCGCCACACGGTTTTCAAGAGAAATAACCTTTTCAAGGCCCCCCGCCTCCATCGAAGACCCCGCCCCCTCAGGGTCAGGCTCAAGGCGCAGAACGTACCGCCTCTCCGCCTCGCCCGGTTCAACCGGAATCCGCAGGCTCGCCGTCCTGTAGCCCGCCTTTGCCGCGCTCACGTTGAGAGACCTCCCAAAAGGAACAACAAGAGCCGCCCTGCCCCTGCCTAAGGCATCCCCCTCAAGGAAAATCATCGAATCCGAAGGAACAGCCTCCACAAGCACCCGCGCCGCGCGCGGCCCGCCCTCGCCCGAAACACCCGAAATATCAAGAAGCCGCATTCCCCCAAGCTCCGCAAGGTCAGCCTGCCCCGCAGGAGAAAGAGCCCTGGGCGCAGCCGAAGCCCCAGAGCCAAGCCGCATCCCAAAACCCGCCCCAAGCTCCGAAGCCCCCTCCACAGCCACGCTGCCGTCCCGCACCGAAGCGAAAGTCCCGTCTCCCCCCGTCGTAACAAGAAACTCCGTACCCATAACAGAAAGATTCCCGTCCGGAGTCTTCAGAGTAACCTTGCCCGTATTGCGGTTTACCTTAAAAAGCACAGTCCCCGACATCAAACTCAAAGCAAGCCGCCCGTTCCTCCCCGTTGCAATATCGTCAACAACAATAGAACTATTCTGCCGCAGCCGCACAACAGCAAGGTCCCCGAACTGCACGTCCGCCGCGCCCCCCTCCGCCATACGGATAACATCGCGCACCCCCACAAGAGACCCCGGCTCAAGCGGCTCCCAAACCGTCCCCCGCTTCCTAAAACCCTCGCCCGACAAAAACGTAACAATCCCCTCGTCCTCCGCAGGAAGATTGATAGGCGCCGCAAAAACCTTCTCCACAACAGGATTCGCGTCCTCCCCCCCAGCCGCCACGCCCCTGCCGTACCAGCCCGCCGCCCCGCCCAGGGCCGCGCACAGAAGAACACCCAAAACAGTCCCCAAAATCTTCAGAGTTTTCAGCATACCCCACTATAGCGCAAATAAAGAAGAAATTACAATGTCCGGTCAAGAATTTGGGCGCATTTTTTGCCGCTGTGCGGCAAAAAACCGGGCTATCCGCTCCAATCCAGCGGATTTTGCGAAGCAAAATCCGCAAGGATTTCCGCTTCTATCCCTTGCGCGGCCTGTTACCCCCGGGGTTTTCAAGGCAAAACCCCGGCGAGACTGGTACGCCCAGAGCCCAGGGCCGGACAGCAATCCCTACGGGATTGAATGGCATCAAAACAACTCCTCCTCCTCAGCCTTCTCTGAGGCCCCCTTGTCCGCCCCCCTCTTCCCCTTCTTGTCCCCCTCAGCCGTAGCAGCCGCAGGCCCAGGAGCGGAAACAGCCTCCCCGCCCGAATCAGCCGAAGAACCGGAAGCCTCAAGAGCCTCGTCCTCCTTTTTCTCCGCCCCCTTTTTGCCGCCCTTCTTTTCTGCCTTGGCAGCGGCAGCAGCCGCCTTTTCCGCCCGCTTTGGGAACATAAGAACCCTCAGCTTTTCATCGATTTCCGCAAAAATTTGGGGATTCTTCTCAAGGAATTCCTTAACGTTATCCCTCCCCTGCCCTATGCGCTCCGCCCCATAGGAGTACCAGCTCCCGCTCTTTTCAATCAAATTGTATTTGAGGGCCGCATCAAGAAGACTCGCAAGGGAAGAAATCCCCTTCCCGAAAATAATCTCAAGTTCCACTTTGCGGAAAGGCGGAGCCACCTTGTTTTTTACAACCTTTACCTTCGCCTTGTTGCCCAGAACATCATCATCGCTGCTGCCGCGGGTAATGGCCTCCCCCTTGCGAACCTCAATACGCACCGACGAGTAAAACTTCAGAGCGTTTCCCCCTGTCGTGGTTTCAGGATTCCCGTACATAACGCCTATCTTCATGCGGATTTGGTTAATAAAAATCAGGCACGAACCGGATTTTGAAATAAGCCCCGTGAGTTTGCGGAGGGCCTGGCTCATAAGCCGCGCCTGAAGCCCCACGTGGGAATCCCCCATATCCCCCTCGATTTCCGCCTGGGGCGTCAGGGCGGCAACAGAATCAACCACAATAATATCCACAGCCCCCGAGCGCACAAGGGATTCAGCGATTTCAAGGGCCTGCTCCCCCGTATCCGGCTGGGAAACCCACAACTCATCTATGTTGACCCCCAGGCCCCGCGCGTACACAGGGTCAAGGGCGTGTTCCGCATCTATAAAAGCCGCGATGCCTTGAGCTTTCTGGGCCTCCGCAATAGCGTGCAGGGCAAGAGTCGTCTTTCCCGAAGACTCAGGCCCGTAAATCTCTATAATGCGCCCCTTGGGATAGCCCCCAATGCCCAGGGCCTCATCCAAAAGAATCGAACCCGTAGGAATCGTATCGATTTCCATGGAATCAAGCCCAGTACCCAGCTTCATAATCGAACCCTTGCCGAACTGCTTCTCTATTTGCAGCTTCGCCGCCTCAAGGGCCTTGTTTTTCTCTTCGGGAGTGTTCCCTGCGGGAACCTGAAACGCGACAAACTCTTTTTTTGCCATAGTATACCTCTCTACCCAGTATTAATACGGGAATTTTGTTCCGTTTGCTTGCATTGCCGGAGTAGATAGGTTAGAATTTTTTTTCAGAATCGACAAGTATCGTAACAGGCCCCCTGTTCGTGTAGCTTACCCGCATATCAGCCTGAAATTGACCCCGCCGGGGAGGAAACCCCAAAGCGGAGAGCCTCTCCAAAAAAGCCTCGTACAGTTTTTCCGCCTCACGCGGAGGCAAAGCCGCATCGTAGGAAGGCCGCCTCCCCTTGCGTACATCCCCGTACAAAGTAAACTGCGAAATCACCATAATCCCCTCCCCCGTTTCCCCAAGGGACTTGTTCATCTTCCCGTTTTCGTCAGGGAAAATCCTCAAATTGATGATTTTATTCGCCATATACGCGATGTCCGCCTCACTATCGCCCCGCGCAACACCCAAATACACAAGAAGCCCCGCCTCAAGAGAACCTGCAAGAGACCCCGCACGGCAATCCGCGCAAGTTCCCTCAGCCTTCCCCTCCACGTACACCGTACAGTCCCGTACAAGCTGAACAACAGCCCGCATCAAAGCCCCAGCTCGTGCAGGGAAAGAATATTCAAAGCAAGCCCCCCGGACTTCGCCGTAACAACGCGCCCAATAATCTCGTAGGCAAAAGCCGCCTCAAGCCGCGCCGCAAAGTCCAGCTCCGCCGGAACAATACCCTCCAGAATCTTTTGGTCTGCGTACCCCACGAGAAAATCAAACGTAATACGCTTCTCCTCAACCACAACGTTGGAAATTCTCCCCTTCCAGCGGACAAAACAGCCCTCGTGCAAAGCAGGATTCGCCCGCACCTCCTGAAAAGAAAAAGAATCAGGAAAATTGGCAAAAGTTGGAGTCTGAATAAAAGGAATAAAAGCTGACGCCTTGCTCTTCACCCCCCGCCCCGCGTTCGACAAAAGAAGCCGGTTAATCTCCCGGCGGGCCTGGTTATCCTCGTAGCGGTCAAGGAAACTCTTTACGCTCTCAAAAGAAGAGCGAATCTCCTGCTCCGTGAGCATAAAAACAGCCCTGCTCTCTTTGTCCAGCACCTCCTCGCCCCGGTCAAGGTACACAGCCTGAACCCCCGGCCTCGTGTAGGCCGCCCCCGCAGGCAAAAACCTCTGCCGCAGAAATACCCCCCCAAAACCAAGAAAAGCCACAAGAAGAGCCCCCGCGATGAGCCGCTTCGCCCAAACAGGCAGGAAAAAACCCGGCGAAGGAACAAGAGACAACTCCCGCCGGTTCTCAAAAAGAGCCTCTATACCCTGAGGGCTCGGATTCTTTTTTACCGTATCAAGCCCCAGCCGCGCAAACCGGTTTTTCGGCTCATCGTCCAGAATCTCCAGCCAAATCCGCAGACTCTCATGCGTCTCGTTCCTCTTGAGGCAAATAATAGCCAGCCCCAACTGAGCGTTCTTCTGGCGGTAATCAATCTGCAGGCACCGCTTCAAGTAGGTATTGGCCCCAAAATAGTCCCCCGTATAGAGACAAGCCATCCCCAGCATATAGTAGTAGGAAGGATTCTCCCTGTAGGCAAAAACCTGAGGCTCAAGAATTCGTATAGTATCCGCAAAACGCCGCGCCCGGAAAAACCGCGCAGCCTCGGACAAAGCCGTTTTTTTTCTGCCAAAAATACCCATACGGCTCTCGTTACGCTCCGTTATTGTCCATAAATTTGCGGATTCCGTCCCCTTAAAAGGACAAGAACCCTACCTCTTCCCCTCATATTCCTGAATAAGCTGTTCCAGGTACGCCTCTTTCAAAGTCAAAGCCTCCTCCCGCGCCGCGAGAATCCTCATCTGCCCCTCGTACTCCGGCCCCGAAGAAGACGAATGCTGACTCTTCTGCGCCGCAAGCTCAGACTTAAGCCTATGGGTCTCCTCGCTCAAACGCACCACCTCCGCGCTCAAGTTTCCCGTATTTAAAGCCGCAAGCTGCCTCTGGTAGGAATCCACAATCTCCGCGTAGGTACGCTCCAGGCTCTGGCGGCTCTCCTGGGCCTTGAGGTACTCCTCGTGGCTCCAGCGCAGCAGTTTCAGAAGCTCCTCCTCCCTGTGTTTCAGGCCGATAACCGCCGCCCTGTAGCGCGCCGCCTCCAGCCGCGAACTCGTAGGATAACGGTTGACCACAGTCATAAACATCCTCTCCGCCTGAGAAAGATTCCCCAGCGCGAAAAGAGCCTCGCCCGTCCAAAAAAAAGCGTTCGGAGCATACTGCGAATCAGGATAGCGCGTCAAAAAGTGCTGAAAAGCAATAATAGCCGCATCGTAGTCCCTCTGAAAATACAGAAGCCTCCCCCTCTCGTAGACCGCCTCAGGAAAATACGCGCTCGAAGGAAAACTCTTCACAAAATGCTCAAGGGACAGCGCAGCCTCATCGTAGCGCTCCAGAGCGGACAAAGTCTTCGCAAGCCAAAAATGCGCGTCCCCCCTCTCCGGCCCCGTGCCCCGCGCCGCCTCACGAAAAGCATCCGCCGCCTTCTCAAAATCCGACACCTTATAGAATCCAATCCCCCGGTGCAGACTACTCGCGCCGCCCTCCTGGGCCGCCGCCCCAGCCGTCAAAACACACGCCGCCGCAAGCGCGGCAGCAAGGCGTATAAATTTCGTCATGGTTTACTCCCTATGTACATTTTCGACCATACAAAAAGACGGCTAAACACTTTTCGCACTATAAGCGTTTTCACGGGAAAAATAAAGAGCAAAAGAATTTGGGCGCAGGGCCAGCGCATATAAACTTTTGGGGCGCATTTTTTGCCGCTGTGCGGCAAAAAACCGGGCTATCCGCTCCAATCCAGCGGATTTTGCTCTGCAAAATCCGCAAGGATTTCCGCTTCTATCCCTTGCGCGGACGGGGGCTCCGCCCCCGAACCCCCGCCGGGAGGCCGAAAGCCCCCCCCCCAGACCCCCATAAAAATTTTATATGCGCTGGCCCTCCTGAAATTCTCTTCCACGCAT
>JAITGB010000001.1 GCA_031280945.1 Spirochaetales bacterium | reverse complement strand
AACAGGGAAACGGTTGAATTTGAACATATTTTGGATGATTTTAATAAGAATATTGACGAAACAGACCTAACGCATCTTGATGAAATATTGAGATTACATGATTTAGAAATGGATCCTGCCGCGGGAAATTATGAACAATTTAAATCAAGAAGTCTTGATAATTATAAAAACAGATGTTTGCATCAGCATGTCTTTAATTTAGATGTATTGGGAAAAATGCTGGAATACTTTAACCTGAGAATACTACATAGAGAAATTATAGGTAGTAATCTTATAATAATAGGAAAAAAATGTAATGGGCCATGCTGCACATAAGTTAGGCGCGGTTTTTTTCCCGCCGCGCGGAGCGGCGGCGGGGGGATTTTAGGCCAGCGCCGCGGCGCTGGTATCTCTTTTTGAGATTCTCGCGGGAAACGCGAAACCCGCCTCGGGTTCTTTTTCATGGGGGCAGACGATTTCCTTTTCCTATTATCCCAGGGACAACGCGGCGTTTTTTGATACTGACCTCAACATGATAGACTGGCTCAGGCAGTATACGGATATTACCGAGGAAGCTGTTGTGCGCGGGTTTCTGGGGCGTATGCTTTTTTCGGGGGACGAGAGCCTCAAAAAAGTGCGGGTACTTTCCGGCGGGGAGAAGGTGCGCTGTATGCTCGCGCGCATGATGTTAAGCGGGGCCAACGCCCTTGTTCTTGACGAGCCGACGAACCACCTTGACCTTGAGGGGATTACGGCCTTGAACGACGGGCTTGTGGATTTTTCCGAGACGGTTCTTTTTAATTCCCACGACCATCAGTTTGTGGATTCAATCGCCAACAGAATTATTGAGTTTACTCCCTCCGGCGTTATAGACAGAGAGATGCGCTTTGACGATTACCTTGCCAGCGAGGAGGTGCGGGCCCTGCGCGATGAAATGTATCATGGACATAGCGGGCTTGTGATTTGAGGTTGAGGATTTAAGGGCGCATTCCTCTAATTTTTTGCCCTGCGGCCAAAAAATTAGAGGAACCGGGCTATCCGCTCCAATTCCTCAAAGCCGCTTCGCGGCTTCTGCGGGATTTCCGCTACTATCCCTTGCGCTGTTACCCTGCATGATTTTGCTCCGCAAAATCATGCAGGGACCAAAGGCCCGGGCCGCCCTGCGGCCCGCCCAGTGCCTAAAATCCCCGCCGCGCTCCGCGCGGCGGCGGCGGACACAGCCCGCCTACGTTACCCACACATCCCCTTCACGGCGGAAAGTAATCTCACCTGATGCTTCAAGCCTTTTTAGGGTAGAAAGAAAATCCCGCGTTGCCTCATCAACATCTTTTTTCGGAACAGCTCCCAGATAGCGGTACTCCTCCGCGACAAAACCCCTCCGGCGTTCTGAAACGTTTGAAAGAACTTTCGCCCGTATGGAATCTGATTTGCCTTTCAAAAGGAGAGCGATTTCGCGGTCTTCCATTCCGCTGAGAATTTTTTGAAGCTCCCCGTCATCCATGTAATCAAGGACATCAATCGTAAATAGTTTTTCTTTTATTTCTTCGGCGACAAGAGGATTATCTTCTTCCAGATTTTTGAGAATTTTTTCCTCGTCCGAAACGTCAACGTATTTCAAAATTTCCGCAAGGATTCCCCTGCCGTCAATCTCCTCGCCCCGGGCGGGCGCGGAAATGGAGCGGGCTTTTTCCTTTAAGGCTTCCTCCATACGCAGAAGAACTTCCCGCGAGACCTTTTCTTTTTTCGCCATGCGCAGCAGAAGTTCCGCGCGGAATTTCGCCTCAAAAAGCGGAATAAGTTTTGAGGCCGCCTCGGCTGTGAGGGAGGGAAGAATCACGGCAAGAACAGCGGGGCTTTCGTTTTTCAGGAGAACAAAAAGCTGCTGGGGTTCAAACTCTTCAAGAAAGCCGAAAAACTTCTCGTCTTTTTGGGGGGCGCTCCGCGCGAGAATGTCGCGGCCTTTCTCCTCGCCAAAAGCATCTACGAGAATACGGCGCGCCGCCTCAACTCCTCCTGTGGGAAAGCGAGAGGTTTCGCGGAGAAAGCCGAATTCTTCAAGAATTTTTTCCGCTTCGGCGCTTTCTATATGGCGTATGCCCGCGATTTCCGCTGCCACGGCTTCGATTTCCTCCGGCGCGAGGTGGCGCATGACTTTCGCGGCTTCGTCTTTTCCTATGAGGACGAGGAATTTGGCGGCCTTGCGGAGGGAAGTTTCTCCGTCTTTTCCCGTAAGCCGCAGAAGTCCTTGCGGAGCTTTCCCTTCAGGGGAGGTTTTTTGCGCCTCCGCTTGCGCGGGTTTTGGAGGAGGGCTTTTTTCGGCATCAAGAGATGAGCGTATGAACTCTTCGATAAAACCGGGGGCAGGGGAATCGCCGTTTGTGTTTGAGAGAGTCTTTTTGTATGCGTTTACGCTTTTTTTCCGTTTGTCCATGTCCCCCCCGCCTGTGAAACTATACAGGTTTTGCGGGGACGGAGCAAGGACAGGCGGGCGGCGCGCCCTGGGCTGCGCAAGGGATAGAAGCGGAAATCCCGCAGAAAAGCCGAAGGCTTTTTGAGGAATTGGAGCGGATAGCCCGGTTTTTTGCCGCACAGCGGCAAAAAATGCGCCCAGATTCTGAATCCCAAACTCCTGCTTCCGCGCTTCTAATGACAGCGGGCGGCGTGGACGCAGGCGAGGCGTTCTTCTTCGCTGAGCGTTCCTCTTTTTGTGGCAAGCGATACCCCTATGGCGAATGCGAGGGCTATGAGGGTTGCGGGAATGGCGGGGCCTGCGAAGGTGTTCTGTATGGCGCTGCGCACGGGGGTGGAGCCGAGGTAGAGGACGCCGAAGAGGGTGCCGGAAAATACGGAGGCGAGGGCGCCTTGCCATGTTGCGCGCTTCCAGACTGCGCCCAGGAGCATGGCGACAGATACGCCGGGAATGATTGAGCCTATGACGTTACTGATGTAGCCCATAACGTCCTGGGCGAAAAGCGTGGCGAAGAAGGCGAGGACGAGGGTGACGAGGACTCCTATGCGCGAGGCGCGTTTCACCTCTGATTCGGGCATTGCGCGGCGGGTGAAGACGGGATAGATGTCTTCGATTAAAATTGTTACTCCGGCTATGGCGTCGGAGTCGCCTGAGGACATGGTGGCGGAGAGGCCGGCTATCATAAAAAACAGGCCCAGGACGGGGCCCAGAACAACTGTTGCGATATAGGTAAAGGCGAAGTCGGGGCGCGCGAGTATGGCTGCGGCTTCGTTGTGCGTGGCGATTGTAAAGGCTGCCATGCCGATAATGGCGGGGAGGAAGGAAAAGACAAGGAGGAGTAAGCTGGAGCGAAGGAGCGCTCTCTGGGCTGTTGTGTCGTCTTTTGCTGTGTAAACCCTCATGCGGTAGGTGGGGGTGCCGAGGGCGGGTATAAATATGGAGAATACGAGCGAGATGAGGGCCATGATTCCCATGGAGTTTACTCCGTAGAAGCTCAAATTTCCTTCTTTGCCCGCCTCTGTTATGGTTTGGGTAATTCCGCTCCAGCCTCCCGCAAGGGGTATGGCTACGATTGTTATAACGATAAATCCTGCTACAAGGACGATGAGCTGTATGAGGTCTGTCCAGACTACGGCGAGGTAGCCTCCGACAATGACGTATATGCCGAAGCCGCACACGGTAATAATGCGGGAGGTTACGGGGTCAAGGCCGGTAACGTAGCCGAGGTAGGTTGCTCCTCCGTTTATGTGGTTACCCAGCCACACGACTTCGATGATATACATCATAAAGGCCATGACTGTGCGTACTCGTGTGTCGCCGTTGTAGTGGAACTGCGCTTCTTCGGCCATGGTAAAGAAATTCTTTTCCCTGAGCTTTGAGTATTTTGCCATGAGCATCAGCGAAAAAACTCCTAATGCCGCGCCCAGTCCGTAGGCGGAGCCGAACCAGCCGTGCGTAAAGCCGCCCGATGTTGCTCCTATGGACGAGCCTGTTCCTATGAGGGTGGCTCCCATTGTGGCGAAGATGAGAAAAAGCGGCATTCTGCCGCCGCCTGTTAAATAGTTTGTGCCTGATGTTTTTCCGCGCGAGGAAAAGCATCCGACAAAAATCATAATGCCGATATAAACGGCAAAGCCTGCCAAAAAAACAGTTGAATTGACTGTGGCCATTCCTGCTGCCTCCCCTCCTCACATAGAGTGTCTTCTTACATAAAGATACGATTATAAAACGGCGAGGGCTAACTTCGGGTGTGTGTTGTTTTTCTTTTTTCTTCTGTGTACCTTAAAGGGGAACGCGGGCGGCGGCCTTATAAACTGGAGCGGCTATACGATATGGTAGACCTCATTATCGCAAACGGGAACATTGTTGACGGAAGTGGAAACGAGCCCTATACGGCGGCTCTTGCGCTGCACGCGGGAAAAATTGTCCGCATAGCGCCCCGCATCGATATGCCTGCGGAAAAAATAATTGACGCAGCGGGTGAATACGTAACGCCGGGTTTTATCGATATGCACAGGCACAGCGATGCGGTTGTATTTAGCGAAAACTTTGGCGAGCTGCAGCTGCGGCAGGGAATTACCTCGACGATTAACGGTAACTGCGGCCTGAGCGTTGTTCCTCTTCCGGAAAAGTGGCGGCGCGAGATTCTTTCGTACCTGAACCCCATAGTAGGGGAGCTGCCTTCCGGCAAAAAATTTGAGACTTTTTCCGAGTACCTTGCGCTTCTTGAGGGTGAAAAGCTCCCCATCAATTTTGGAATGTATATTGGTAACGGAACTCTGCGCACGGCAGTGAAGGGTTTTGAAAAGGGGGAGCTTTCGGGGGAGGAGCTTTCCGCCCTCCACGGGTATCTGGAGGATGCTCTTGCGGCGGGGGCCTTCGGCGTGTCAATGGGCCTTGCCTATATGCCGGAGAATTTTTACGGTCTTGAGGGTTTTGCCCGGGCCCTTGCCCCGCTTCGGGGTTCCTCGCGGCCTCTTGTAACCCATATCAGGGGCGAGGGCAACCTGCTCGTTGAGTCCCTGGAAGAAGTGATTCGCGTTGCCATCTCTCTTGGCGTTCCCCTGCACATAAGCCATTTCAAATGCCTGGGGAGGAAGAACTGGGGCCATCTTCTGGAAAAAGCCATAGGGGTTTTGGACAGGGCCCGCGAGGGGGGCCAGAGACTTACCTGCGATGTGTATCCCTGGACAGCGGGTTCCACGCAGCTTGTTCAGGTGCTGCCCCCGGAATTCCTCGAAGGGGGGCTTGATAAAACAACCCAGAGGCTCAAAGACCCCCTGGAGAGAAAACGCTGCAAGGAAATCCTCTCTTCTTCGGACACGGACTTTGAGAATCAAATTGACCTCGTGGGCTGGGAGAACATTATGGTAAGCTCGGCCCGGCGCGAGGAGAACCTTTCCTGTGTGGGAAAGCGCATAACGGAAATCGCGGCGGAGCGGGGCCAGGACCCTTTTGAGGCGGCCTTTCTTTTACTTGCAAGCGAAAACTGCGATGTTTCCATGATAAACTTTATCGCCTGCGAGGAGGATATCAAGACCATACTGCACTATCCCCACTCGGCGGTAATATCCGATTCGATTTATCCCGCGGGAGGTATGCCGCACCCCCGGCAGTACGGAACATTTGCCAAACTGCTTGCGGACTATGTGCGGGATACAAAGGTTTTGAGCCTGCCCGAAGCGATTCATAAAATAACGCGGAAGCCTGCGGAAATCCTTTCTATCGAAAACAAGGGTCTCATTAAGGAGGGGTTTGACGCCGACATTGCGGTTTTTAATCTTGAGCGCATCAAAAACAATGCAACGTACCTGAAGCCGAAAGAGCTTGCGGAGGGTTTCAGCTACGTTCTTGTAGGCGGCGTCATCGCAAACGACCACGACAGGTTTTTGAAGACATCTTCGGGAAAAGTTTTGCGGCGGCGGTAGGTTTTCCGGCGAAGGCTGACTGGATTCTCGAATATAAGAAGATTGGTGTGTAGCGCGAAGTTCTTAACGCGGCTCAAGGTCAAGGGGATGTGCTTTTTTATGAAGACGAGGAATACAAAGAGACTAATTGCCGCAGCCATCACAGCCGTTCTTCTTGTGCTTGGGGGCGCTGGTATATGGTTTGTAGCCTATTCGTGGCAGCCGCAACTTACCCCGTATGGAATCAATGCGCCGGGAGCAGCAGTGAATGTTCTGGTTGCCGCGCAAGGCAGAAGCCATAAAACAAAAGCTCTTGATATTATCTCGAAATACTATACCGGCAAAGACGTTTACATTTCCGTACTGGACGTGAGTAGTCTTCCTGATGTACGCCTTGATGCATGGGATTATTTCGTCCTTTTCTCGGCGATTCGGATGTATAAACTGAATCCTGATGTGGAAGCCTTTTTGAAGCGTACGGGAGAAGACAAACGGATTTTACTCTTTAACACATCCGGCGGCACCCAAATGGGATATGGCACGGTGGATGCAATCACTTCCGCTTCGGATAATCCCCAGCGCAGCGCGGAAACAATCATCGGTGTTATTGATAAGGCTATCGATAAAGCTCGTGAAATGCACAGCGCTTCCGAAGCGCTGTCTAGCGCGAAGGCTCGTACAAAACCGTCTCCAGAATAACAAGGGTTTCGCCCGCGGGAAGCCGGAGCCTCTTTCCGCCCGCAAGCTGCCCCGCGCCTAGTGTAAGTACCTGAACCTCCGGGGACGGGGAGCCGGCCCCGCCCTAAGGCGAATCGGTTTTTTTCGTGTCATTGGTTTCGGACATTTTTCCTCCTCTTCGTGTAGCCGCACAGCCCCTTCCGGAGCCCATCCTCAAGCGTGAACCTCTTTGGGTTTTAGAAGAAGCTCATACTCCCCAGGAATAAACTCACCCCCCGCGACAAGCCCGTCCTCAGCCGTTGTTCCCTCCATTTCCTTTTTGCCGCTCCGGTATAGCTCAAAGGGAAAATCCGCAAGAGGTTCTCCCCGGCTGTCCACGAGACGGGCCCGCATTTTTTGGGAAAATTCCGCGGAAGGCCCCGTTATTTTCCGGCAGCGCTCCATCTCCGCCGTAAAAAAGAATTTCGGCTTTCTCTCAAGAACCCCGTCCGCAAACCCCCTGTACACGTACGTCCACTCTGCTGACGCGGAACCTCCCCTCGCGGCCGCATCTACCCGTGCCAGAGGCTCGTCCCGCAGGGGATTCGCGCCCGAGGGGTACACGAAAAAAACAACAGAGACGTTTTCTTCCTTACCGGAAGAATCAGAAGACACGGACACAGTTAAAGAAAGAGCCTCCCCCGCACAGCCCGACGAAACAGCCTCCCCCCGGGCATCCCGCCATTCAGGATTTTCCAGACAGGGCCGCGCAAGACGCACGGTAAGAAGCGGACTCCTCTTTACAGGACACCAGGCCGAATGAACCGTAAAAAAGAACCGGGGGTCTTCCCGCGGAGGAACGCCCCCGCCCTGCCGGAAAATCCACTTTGCTTCCCCGCTGCCTGAGGAAACCGCAGAGGAAAACCGCGCAAGGGCAATGCCGGAAGCGGGAACATCCCCCTCCCGCCACACCTGAAAACTCAAAAAACTCCCCTCTCCCATGCCCCGTGTTTGCGCGAAAAGCCCCGCCTCCTCTCCCGCGCGGACAGAAGAAGAGGCCCAGCGCGCCGCCGTAAATTCCGGCGCCTTCCCCCCGTCCTCCTCCCTCTCCTTGAGATACTCCTCCGTATTTTTCGGATGAATAATACAGGGCATGGGCAATGCGCCTCCCGGAGCCATGACAAGACTATTCTCCCGCATTCCCATATCGTTGCAGCTCGTTACCGTACTGCCGATGAGGGCCGCCTCCTTGCCGTTGATTTTTACCGAAGCCGCCGTCCCGCCCGTTACGAAGCCCTTTTTTGAAGGCTCGCTCGTAAAACGCACAGTCCCCGGCAGCCTCATGTGGCTTCCATCGTTATGGACACTCTGGCTGCCAAGAACAGCGGCGCTTTGCCCCCCGATTTTTACATCGGCAGACAGTTTGCCGGAGAGCTTCCCCACGTAGGGATGGGGCAGGGGAACCATGGTCGTCCCCGAAGCCGAAGGAATCTCCGTCTTGTGAATATCAAACCCCAACACCTTGTCTCCGCCCCGGGCCATCTGCCTGCCGGAGGCCGCTACTCCCCGCGGCCCCTCAAAGTGTAAAGCGGAAGCCTCAAAACCCACCTCCCCCCCAGCCTCACAGACCACAGACCTCGCGCCGGACGCCGCACAGCCCCCCTCCGAAGAAAGCTCAAGAAGCCCCCC
>JAITGB010000266.1 GCA_031280945.1 Spirochaetales bacterium | reverse complement strand
CTACCGCGAAATTCCCCGCAACCGAGGCGCCGTTCTTCATGGTAAAGAGCGAGGCGTCTTCCACCAAAACGCCGCCCGGAGCGCCCTGGTTTCCCTGAACAAGGGAAGTTCCTGTCATGGTAAAGCCGGATGAGCCCCTCACGTGTACGCCGCCCGGACCTCCCGTGTTGAGGTTATTCAAAATAGCGCCGTCTTCCATTATACACTGGCTTCCGCCTTCTATAATGAGGCCGGTTCCGCCGCGGTTTGTTATGCTCTTCGCGCCGGAAAGGGTAAGAACGCTCGCATCCCGCACGAGAATTCCCGCCGCGGCGCTGTTCGAAAAAGTGATATTATTGATGACAAGACGGGAGCCCTTGCGTACAAGGAGGGTGGGCCGGCTGTCCAATGCTCCAGAGAGAATCGCCTGAGCCCGGGCAGCGATTGTTATTTCTTTGCCGCCCGTACCGTCCACGAGAAAGACAGCCTCCATACTCCCCGAATTTTCGGTTGCGGCGTTTAAGTCGCTTAAAACGTAAATGGTCTTCCTCTGGGGGTCGGTTTTGGTTTTCTCAAGGGCGCGGGCCAGGCTCTTAAAAGGCAGGCTCTCGGCTATTCCGGCGTTTGAGTCGCTTCCCCATAAAGCCACATAGTAGCAGGGCTCGTAGGGCACAAGCTGCCAGTCGTCCGCACTAGGCGTCTGGGGACAGGCAAAAAGGGCGGTAATGATGCCCGCGACAAGCAGATAGGTTAAAATGTTCCTGCCCTGTGAAAAGTGGGCGGCGAGCTTTTTCTTCATAAAACTCCTCCTTATCCGGCCCCCAGGACGCGGCGCACGGACACGGCGATTTTTTCACCTTCGGTTATATTCACCCCCAATTTTACTATGAAACAATGAGCCGTGCAAGAGGAAAACTCTTAAGGCGTATGTATTGGCGCATTTTTTGCGGCTGTGCCGCAAAATCCCTCAGCCCGATAAAACGCGGATTTTAACTATATGCAAAATCAGCGATTGGAGGGGGTGCGAAGCGCGTCTTTGCGCTCCGCGCAAGGGATAGTAGCGGAAAGCCCGCAGAAAGCGCATCGGCGCTTTCGAGGACTTGGAGCGGATAGCCCGGTTTTTTACGGCCACAGGCCGTAAAAAATGCGCCCAAATTCTGTTCTTGACCTTAAATAGTCCTCTACTTGACAGCGCGGGGGTGTTTGTCTAGGATTACCCGATGATGAGCTTAGGAGCGGAATTGTCTACTCTGCGGGAGCGGCTTGAGGGTCTTCCGGGCGAGGCTCTGCGGCGGCTGGCGCGGGGAGAGGGGATTGAGGTTCCCGATGATGTGGAGAGGATTCTTCTTGTTGACCTTCTCCTGGAGGTGCTGGAGGATAAGCTCGCGGAGCAGGATTCGCAGAACGGGTCGGTGAGGCTCCAGCAGGCGAAGTACGATTTGTCCTGCATCGAGGGCCTGGGGGACGATTGGGGCGGAGAAGTGGGCTTTTTTCCGCTTCACTACAACGAGACGCGCATCGTGCTGATGCTCCGGGACCCTTTTTGGGCTTTTGCCTACTGGGATATCCGGGGGGGGACTTTGCGGCATATCAAAAAGGAACACGAGGCGGACGGGGTGTTTTTGCGGGTTCTCAAGATGAGGCTGCCTTCCACTGTTCTTGATTCGTTTGATATTCCTGTTGGGGTAAACGATTCGAGCCGCTACGTGAATATCCCGGAGCAGGACGCGCTCTACGCGGTTGAGCTCGTTTTGCAGGGCAAGACCTGGGAGAAGTCTCTTATCAGGTCCAACTGTATTCGTGTTCCCCGCGCGGTCTATACGGGCGGGATTTTGGAGGGCGGGGGGTCTCCGCAGAGGATTAGTTCGCCGCAGACGGAGAGGTTTCTGGATTCGGCTTCGTAAGGGGCGCTCCGGGTTTGTTGGGTCTGGTTTGGGCGGCTGTTATCCCTGCTGGCGGGGGGCACGGCTGCAAGAGGTTGAGATTTATAAAATAAGTGAGGTTTTTTGCCTGATATGAGTAAGGGGTTTCTCTCATTTGTTCTTCATGCTCATTTGCCTTTTGTGCGTCATCCTGAAAGCGATAATCTTCTGGAGGAGTTGTGGCTCTTTGAGGCTATTTCAGAGACCTATTTGCCTCTCCTGGGGGTTTTCAGGCGTCTTGAGGATGAGGGTGTTCCTTTCCGTTTGGCGGTTTCCATTTCTCCGACTCTTGCGGCCATGCTGGAGGATGAGCTTTTACAGGAGCGCTATGTAGGGCATCTTGACAGGCTTCTTGAACTGGCGGAGAAGGAGATTTCCCGCACGGCGGGGGACGGGAGGTTTCAGCCTCTTGCCCTGATGTACAGGGATATGTTTTCCTCTGCCCGCGAGGATTTTACGAAGGTGTACGGCGGGCGTATTCTGAAGGGTTTTGATTTTTTTATGAAGAAGGGCCGTCTTGAAGTCATCACAACGGCGGCTACCCATGCGTACCTTCCTCTGTACCAGATGTACCCTGAGGTTATTCGTACCCAGATTCAGATTGCTTCGCGTTCCCACTGCCGGCTTTTCGGCAAGGCTCCGAGGGGCTTTTTCCTGCCGGAGATGGGCTACTACCCTGACCTGGAGGCGCCTTTGAAAGAGGCGGGCATAAACTATTTTTTCGCGGCTTCCCACGGGCTTGATTTTGCTCCGGGCTGTCCCCGGGGCGGGGTATACGCTCCTGTTCTGTGTCCGAACGGCCTTGCGGTTTTTGGCCGCGACGAGGAGTCGGCTGACGCTCTGTGGTCGGACACGGGGGGCTATCCGGGGGATATTTCCTACAGGGATTTTTACCGTGATATTGGTTTTGACCTTCCTATGGACTATATTGCCCCCTATATACGTTCAAGCCGCAACGCTACGGGTTTTAAATACTACGCCATTACGGGGGAGACCGACCAGAAACTGCCCTACGATGTGGAGGCCGCGCAGAGGAAAATCGATGAACACGCGGACAATTTTATCTATAACAGGCTCAATCAGGTGCGCCGGCTGGGCGAGTCAATGGATAGGCCGCCTCTTGTTACGGCTCCCTTCGATGCTGAGCTTTTTGGCCACTGGTGGTTCGAGGGGCCGGCATGGCTTGAGACTTTGTTCCGCAAGCTGGCCCTGACGGACGAACTTGAGCTTATTTCTCCTTCGGATTATCTTGCGCTCTATCCTGAAAATCCCACGGTTCAGCCTGTTTTTTCGAGTTGGGGGAACAATGGGTACTCCGAGGTGTGGCTGGACGGTTCCAACGACTGGATTTACCGCCATATCCACAAGGCCGCGGAGCGTATGGAGGAGCTTGCTCGCCGCTATCCTGACGAGAAGGGGCTCAAGGAGCGTTCCCTGAATCAGGCCGCGCGGGAGATTCTCTTGAGTCAGGCTTCGGACTGGCCTTTTATTATGCACGCGGGCACGACTGTTCCCTACGCAGTGCGGCGTATCAAGGAGCATCTTTCCAACTTTTCGCGCATATACGAGGCTTTAAGTTCGGGCGTTGTGAGTACGGAGTGGCTTTTGAAACTCGAACAAAAAAACACGATTTTCCCTGAGCTTGATTACCGGATTTTTCGCGGTTAAGCAGGGGAAGGGGGATGGAAGGAAAAAATCAGGTAATTGCGGCATTGTGAACAGCGCGGCTTGTCTTCCCCATCCGAAATTTTTCCGCAAAAAAAAAGACCGCCCGGAGGCGGTCTTTTTTGTGATTCCCGAAGGCCCTTACTGGAGAAGCTGCAGAACAGTCTGCGCCTTCTGGTTGGCCTGTGCGAGCATTGCCGTGGAGCTC
>JAITGB010000228.1 GCA_031280945.1 Spirochaetales bacterium | reverse complement strand
CAGCCGGCGCCGCCCGCCCCTCGGTTTCGTTTTCCTTCCCTTCCCTATTCAAAACCACCCTCACCGGACGGCTTCGCTTCTCTCAAAGAACTTCCCTCACCCCAAAAAACCCATCCCCCCGCCAAAATCCGCGCGTCTCCGCGGCCCCAGCGGGAAACCCAGGCTTCCCCTTACCCTCTCCGTGAGGCGTAAAAATGAATGTAGCAAATACCGGAAACTTTGTCAACACAGGTCGCGGGTATTTTTTAAATTCACTCATTTCGGCCTGGCTTTGCGAGCCTTACCGAATGTGGGGGTACTGTATATGAATTTTTCGGTTGTGTCAAGCGTTTTTATGAAAAAAAGTTAAAAAAAAATTAAAAATTAAATGGGGCGTTTTCTTCCCGCCGCGAAGCGGCGGGGGGAGGGTTTGCGGGCCGCGCGCGAAGCGCGCGGGGGGAGGAGGCCGGGCGCGAAACGCGCCCGGGCGGGCCGCCGGAGGCGGCCCGGGGGTAACAGGCGCACAGGGGGTGAGGCTTGAGCGTTCCGCCGTGGCGGAGCCACGGCGGAACGGGCCGTGGGCCGCGCAAGGGATTGGAGGGGACCAACGGTGCCACGGCGCGTCAGCGCCGGGGCCGAAGCCCCGCAAAGCCCGGTTTTTTCGGGTCTTCCCGAAAAAATGCGCCCGAGTACGGTCGCTTTTCGAGAGGAATGGATTGTTATGGTCGCTAACGCGCCCCGCGAAATGCGCCCAAATTTCTTTCACGTCTTGGCATAATTCGGTTTTCTTCGTTATTATTGATATGAGGAGTGGATTATGAGGCATATATGCAAGCTCGGCGTACGCAGCTACGAATGTGATGGCTACAATCATGTGAATAACGCGGTGTACCTCAACTATCTTGAATATGCGCGGATGGAGTTTCTCAAAGATACGGGATTCGATTACGCGAAATTTGTGAGCATGGGCTACGCTGTGATTGTGGCGCGGGTGGCGATAGACTATAAGCTGTCGGCTGTTCTCTACGATGAGCTTACTATAGAGACTGTGCCTGTCAAGAGGCGGGCGACTTCGGGGGTTTTCCATCAGAGGATTCTGCGGGGCGAGAGTCTTGTGGCCGAGGCGGACGTAACCTGGGCTACGCTGAGCCCTCAGGGAAAGCCGTGTCCCATGCCGCCTGAGTTTAATTCTCAGGCTTTTAATCCTGAGAGTTAGGCCGGCGCTTTCGGCTCTGGGGCGGCGCGGGAGGATGGGCTTTAGGCGAGGTTGTGCCGGCGGGCGTCTTCTTTCAAAAGGCGGTTCCAGTAATTTTTTTCCGTGAACGCTCTTTTGTGGGCGGGGTTGTCCATTTTGCTCGTTCTTGCCTGCAGGTTCTGCATGGCTCTGCCCAAAACGGTGAACCGCGCTTCATAGGCGGGGCTTTGTTCTTCGGGGAGGATTTTACTGTACCAGTAATAGTAGAGTCTCAGAGAGGGGTCGTTCTTCGAGTTTCGCTCATCGCGGATAAGGCGGCCCATCATTGCTATGGCGGAGGATGAGGTTTCCCTTTCGCCGCACAGGTATGTGTGGAAAAAGCGGAGCTGGTTGGGAAGGAAAAATACGCCTGCCTTGCGGCCTATGGCAAGATTTTCGGCAAAATAAAATCCGTCGCTCCACATAAAGCCGTCTCCCCGGAAGGCGTCCGCCCTGTAGGGGATGCCCAGGAGGCTTTCCAGCCGCGTTTCGGCTTTTTTGTAGTTCTTTTTAAAGTAGTCGGCTTCGGCGTGGAAAAACATGGCTTCGAGCGAATATGCGCTTTCTTTTTCGAGGATGCGTCCGGCTGCGCGGAATTCTCCCTTATAGATGAAGGAGCGGGCAAGCCAGGCATACAGGACATGAGCGGGCTGTGAATACTGGAGGCTTTCGGCTTCGCACAGGAGAAGCTCAAAGGCGCGGCAGGCTTCTGCGTATTCTCCCAGTTCAAAAAAGATGCGGCCTTCCAGAAAGCGGGCCGCAAGGGTCCACCTCCGCGCTGCGCTGTCCGCGGCAAGCTCTGCGGCACGGGTAAAATTGTCTAGAGCGCGGGAGAGGTTTCCCGTAATAAAGCGGCATACGCCTTCAAAAAAGATACTCTTCATACTGCCGGAACCGGATTCCCGCGCCATGAGAAAGTAATCCAGCGCTTCTTCGGGCGCGTCTGCGGCGAGCATGGCGAGGCCCACGGCTGTGTAGGCGCGGGAAAGTCCGTCCTGCCGTTTTTGGCCCTGAAAGCTCATAACGGCGTTTTTGGCGCAGTCGAGGGCTTCTTTACAGTCTGCCTGCCTGAGCCAGTACAGGGCTTTCTGAATGAGGCCGTCTGCGTAGCAGGGGCTGTCCTTTGGGGCGGGTTCCAGGCGGGAAAAGATTTCCGTAGAGGTTTCGCCTTTCTTGTTGTCCTCTTCTTCGCTGCTACCTGTACATTCTTCTGTGAGGAGCGCGAGGCGCAGCGCCGCGAAGGACTGAATGGACATCATGTCGTTTGTATGGAAAACGGTAAATTTTTCCCGCAAAAACCGCTGCGCTTCCTGTATATTTCCTGTGTCCAGAAGCTCTGTAATACAGGCGTGGAAAACCTCTGTCAGCCAGGGGCCTTTGCGGCTTTCGGCAAAAAAGTCCAGAAGAATGTATTCTCCCGCGATTTTCCCGTCCTTCCATGCGGCGTAGAGAAAGGCGGACAGGGCTTCGGTGATTTTTTCTTTTCTGAGGCTCTCGTCTTTTCGCAGGAAACGGCGCAGTTCGGGGAAGAGGGGCACGAGGTTCTTCTCGCTGCGAATGAGGCCCATGTCCGCGAGCTGTCTTATAATATCGCCGCACTGACCGAGGGTAATGTCGAGGCCGGCCAGGAATTCTTCCATCATGGGGCGGGAGAGGAGCCCTGCGGCCTCCTGAATAATCCAGAGGATTTCCCGAAGTTCCCGGTCTTCCTTGCGGAGAAAGTTTATGAGGGGCTGGAATTCGCCGGAGGCTGCGCTGCTTTTTCCGGTTTCCTGCGCCTCGCCGGAAAAAAGCGCAAAGTAGAGGGCGTGGATTTCCCGTGAGCGGGGAAATCCGCGCCCACCGGAGATGTTCATGCTTCCTCCCTTCGGCTCTGCTTGAAAAAGCGCGAGTGATGGGGGGGGGGGGGTAATTATGGAAGAGATTTCATCTTCTTCCAGGGGAGGAATTTCGTACTCAACACGGGGAATTTTTTTGAACTCTTCTCCCAGGGCATCGTGCAGGGTATTTCCCCGGAAAACGCAGACAGGCACAAGCCTCCAGTCGGGAAGATTCCTGCTAAAAAGAAGAGCGAGAATTCTTTTGGCAAGCTCCGGCATGGCCTGAAACTCGCTGCACAGAAGAATGGCCGGACTGCCCGCGTTTTCGCACTGGCGTATATATGCGGTGAGGGCAAGGGAATACGCTCCCAGGGCTTCGGCAAAGGGAAACTCCAGGGGCCTTGCGCGCAGGAAAACATTTTTTAGTATTTCCCACAGGCTTTTTTCTGTCTGCGAGAGAACGGACGGGATGTCCCCGAAGCCGGAGAACTCCAGAGCGGGAAGCTCCCGCCCCGGCAGGGGGTAGACCTCGCAGACAGGGGAGCCGCCCAAAAGTTTTTTCAGGGCCGCGTCCACCTGATAGGGGGCTCCGGCAAAAGCGGAACCCCGTACGAAAAACGCCCGTGGGGGTTTTTCGCAGTCTATGTATTTGCCGAGGCGGGATACAATCTCCTCCACCACCTTCTTGCGCAGGCAGAAATCCCGCGCCTCTTTCGGGCCTGGGCCCGATGCTCCCTTGCGCCGGCTGTGTACAACGCGAAAGCAGGAACCTGATTTTTCCATGGAGCAGAAGGCTTTAAAAAAATTCGCCCCGCCCGGCCCCAGAAGAAAGGAATCGTCAATTTCGCGCACGGCAGTAAGGCTGCGCAGGAAGTCGCGGGCCGCCTCTTTTCTGGGCTCTTTCTGAAAGAACTCCAGAAGGAGGAGAAACCCCATGAGCTTGTCCGCAAGGCCCGCGAGCCCTTCTTCAACATCGCAGGCAGCTTCAAAAACATGGCGCGCGGCATGAGAGGGGAAGCTAAAAATAAAATACCCCCCGTCTTCAAAAACGCGCCTGCCGCCCCGAAGCTCCAGCGCCGTACAGGAGGTTTTCAGAGCCTTCTCACAGAGTTCCGGTTCGGTTTTTTTGAGCTGGCGAAAGCCGTTGAACTCAAGAGCGCAATACACCATTCCTCGCAAAGCCCCTACACGGACCAGTCTTCCTGGGCAGGGTACAGGTCTGGAGCTTCGCTCGAACCGTAGAGGGATTCCATAAGAAAAAGGCGGTCCGGGTCCTGTATATCGACAAAAGTCGTACACACGTACAGCCGTCCTTTGTCGCGGAACTTGCGCATAATCCGCCCCCCAATCTGCATTTCTGCGCCCCGCAGATACAGGGTAAAGGTGAGGTCGTGCAAAAGTTCCATGGCCTTGTCATAGTGAACCCGTGGCAGAACCATTTGAATACCCGAAGCGCTTATATCAATAATTTCCGCCTCCACCCGCTCCTGCACAGGTACGCCCTTAAAGTAGCCGTTGACCTTGAGGCTGTGAACCAGAAGCCTCCCGAACTGAAATACGAAATCCATTACCTTCTGGGGAAAATACCTGCCGTTATTTTTGAAAGTAACAAGGTACAAATACCCCACGGCGTAGTTGTTGTACAGAATGGGAGAATACATTTCCTGAAGAATGTTTTTTGCCTCTTTGTCCTTTGTTATCTCCGAGAGGAAATTCAAAGCCTGAAAAAGCTCTCTGCCCCGGTTGGTTTCGTGCAGAATAACTTCCTCCTGCGCAAGAACGCGCGGCGAAATGATACGGGTATTTTCCAGCGTGGCCTTGTGCAGGCTCTGGGGGTAGAGAAAAGTTTTTCCCGTAGTGGTAACAAGATTTTCCTCAAAGTTTTCGGGCTGTCTTTCGCGGAACATAACGATTTTGCTTTCCGAGGAAAAAGCCTGGGCGCTTTCGCGGAATTGTTTGAGCAGGGTCGTCATCCGCGCGGGGTCAACATTGGCGGCGGGCTGCGGCTCTTCGAAGGGTTCGTACGCCTTCGACTGGGGAAAATTGAGCGCGAATTTTTCGCCCTTCACCATAAAGCACACCCTGTCGCCCTCCTGGGGGGCTACCCTTTCGTAGCCCCGCGACAAATCCCTGTAGAGCGTTTTGGGTACGCCGATTTTGAGTTTGCGGGTCTCGTCTCTTTTCTCAATCGAGATAAATTTGCCCCGGCCTGTCATGCGCGTTCCCCGGAATTTGAAAAACGCGATAACGTCCCCGTCGAAGCCGGCCTCGGGGCTCTCCCCGCTTTCCATCTCAAAACTAAAAAAGTTTTCGTTCATGTCGACAGCCAGACCAACTCCCCATTTATCGCGCCAGGAGATTTCCACCGGCGCGTGGGTGTCCACCATGTTTTTTAGGATAAACTCTCTTTCAATTCTTGAAACCGGAGACCCCATATTCTCCTCCTGCGTAAAGAGTATATCCTGATTGCGCAGTCTGTCAAAGGCCCAGGGCCAAGGCTACTGCATTTACTTTTTTTGAAGATTTATGGCGCCTTTTTTGACGCTATGCGTCAAAAAACCGGGCTTTGCGCTCCAATTCCTCAAAGCCGCTTCGCGTCTTCTGCGGGATTTCCGCTTCAATCCCTTGCGCTGCACAATTTTGCTCCGCAAAGCGGGAATTTTGCGGGTTTTCCCGCCTAAAACGAGAAATCCGGGGGGCCTGGGTCAAAAGCCTCTTCGCTGTTTCCCGTCCGCGAAGGAACAAAGAGGTCGTCAAAATCACAGGCAATCCCCGCTATGTACCAGA
>JAITGB010000206.1 GCA_031280945.1 Spirochaetales bacterium | reverse complement strand
GCGGAACTTTTGGACGGGCTTCCGGGGCTTGGGGTTGATTTCAATATGGGGTGCAGCGCGCCTGAGATTGTGCGCTCTGGCGCGGGCGTGGCATGGATGAGGGACCTATCGCGCGCGCGGGGGCTTGCGGCCCTTTTGAGGGGCCGCCTTAGGAACAAACTCCTGTCGGTCAAGCTCCGCGTGGGCTACGAGGATAATTTTGAGTATCTTGTTTCTTTCTGCCGGGCTCTTGCGGAGGAGGGGGTTGACTTTATCACTTTGCATCCGCGCATCAAGAAGGAGAAGTTTAGCCGCCTGGCGCGCTGGGATTATGTGGCGGGCCTGAAGAGCGAGCTTTCGATTCCTGTTGTGGGCAATGGGGACGTGAGGAGTTTTGAGGATTACCAGCGGAAAAAGTCGCTCTACAGGCCGGACGGTATTATGATTGGCCGCTCCGCGGCAAGAGCTCCCTGGTTTTTCGCTTTTTTGCGGGAGAGGGAGAGGGCCGCGGATTTCCAGATGCGGGTTGACCTTGAGGCTGCGGCGGGGCGTTTTTTGGAGCTTCTTCCCCGGTATCAGCCTGAGGAATTTCTCGAGAGCCGCGCGAAGCGTTTTTTCGGCTGGTTCTGCCAAAATGTGTTTTTTGGCCACGGCCTTTTTACGACAATTAATACTGCGCGGGGTTTTCCCGCTTTAGAAAAAATTGTGCGAGACTACTTCCACAAACACCCCGAATCGAGGTATAAAGTGGAGAAGTCTTAATTTGAGGTATATGTGATACGGTTTGTCAGGCCCTTCAAAAACTTTATTAAACAACTCAGGTATAGTGCGCTCGCGCGGAAGGCGGGTTTCCTGTTCTCGCGGCTGGGCGCTTCCCTCAGGGGCTGGGTGCGCCGCGCAAGGCGGAGCGAACTGCGCTGGAAAATCTGTTCCGCTTGTGTCTATCTGGATGTGTCCCGCGAGAGGCTCCTGCGGAGGGCGCGGCGTTTTACGTGGACTCATATCCGCCCGGGCCGCGGCGGGCGGTTTCTTGAAGAGGTTTTCCGCGTTCTCGCGCCGGTACTATCCTTTGCAAGGCGGGGCCGTTTCGGCAGAAAAAAGGTTTTCCCCCGCAGGCGGCGGCGAGTTCACTCTGTCTGGGCGGGCCTTGTTTTTATCCTTCTCATCGCGTCCCTTGCGCTGAACGCGCCCTGGCTCAAGTCGGGTTCCGGCGAAGAAGATGCGGGCCTGGGTCAGCCTGCGGAATCCTATCTTGCGGTGTACCTGGAGGCTCCGCCTGAGGGTTTCAGCGGGGATGAGGACATTCCCCAGGTTCCTCCAAAAAACGTTCTCTCCTTTACGGCCTACATTGTGGAAAAGGGCGACACGATTTCCGGTATCGCCCAAAAGCTGGAACTCAATCAGGACAGCCTCATAAGCTGTAACGGCATAGAGCAGGCGCGGACAATTCAGCCGGGAATGGAACTGCGTGTGCCCAACATGAACGGCATCATGCACACGGTCAAGGCGGAAGAGAGCCTGCAAACCCTTGCGGAAAACTACAAGGTGCCGCAGGACATAATTCTCGAAGTCAACAACATCACGGAGTTTGCCCACAAAGCGGGCGAAAAAATCTTTATTCCCGACGCCAAACTTTCCGCCTTTGAGCTGCGCCGCGTTTGGGGAGAGCTTTTCCGCTATCCCCTCAGGGGCTGGATAACATCGCGCTACGGGTACAGGGCAGACCCCTTTACACGAACGCGGAGATTCCACAACGGCATAGATATTGCGGGCCCCGCGGGAGCGCCCATATATGCCGCCATGGAAGGCAGGGTCATAGAAACAGGCTACAATAACATATCGGGGAATTACGTCATTATAACTCACCCGGGCGGCTACACGACCTCCTACGCGCACATGAGCCTCATACGCGCGGAAAAAGGCCAATGGGTAAAAGAAGGCCAAAGAATCGGGGACGTGGGCTCAACGGGCTACTCCACCGGAAACCACCTGCATTTCAGCATTTCCCGCTGGGGCAAATCCATGAACCCCGCCCTCCTCCTGTACTGAAAAAAATCAACACTCAAACCCGCGAACAGGCGCCTGCGTACGCAGCCTAATAACTCACCGAATACTGTACAGGCGAAGTAAGCGTAAAAAGCCGCGTTACAGGAAGCTTGAAAACAACTTCGGACTCGCCCCGCACAGTCCCCCCCGTCTGCGAAATAATCTTCCCCGGAGTTTTTACCGAAAGCTCGACCACGGCGGAGCGCACAATGTTCTTGATATCCTCGCCCTTCGCGTAATCTTCAAGAGCCCACGCAAGATGTTCGATGTACTCATCCTCGGTAACCGAAGAGCCAGGAGGCGGCAGGAGCATCTTCGCCGCGGGCGAATCAGCCTCCGGCACAAGCGCCAGAAGCGAGGCAAAATTATTTTTATCCAGATAAATCCTCAAAGTCTCACGCTCCCCGTTTTGGGTGCGCGAAAGAACAGAACGCGCCGCAGGATTCTGATTCCTGATTGCAAGCGAAATATCCTGAATACGCACCTCAAGCTCAAGGCTCCCCGGACTGGGCGAATCGAGCGAAACAATCTTGAGCGCCCCGTTCTTTGCCAGCGCCTCACGAATCGCCGCAGGATTAAAAAACCGGGGCCGCGATGAATCAAAGTCCGAAGAAAACCCCGACGCCAAATCCGCATAGTACGCCATAAAAACAGGATGAAGCTGTACCGACAGCCGCGCCGTCCCCGCCCCCCCCGCCTGGAGCGTGATAGCCTGCCGCGCCGAACACGAAACAAAAAAAAGCGCGCAGCACACAAAACAAATAATACGCATTGCAAGAATATATAGGATTTTTTTCAAAAAAGAAAGCGAGCGGGCCAGTGTCTGTGCATTTGATTTTTCAGCGGAAGAATTTGGGCGCATTTTTGCTGCGCAAAAACCCATAGCCCGATAAAACGCGGCTTGTAACTATACGCAAAATCAGGCTAAGTGCGTCATACCAGCACTACGTGGCTGTGGCCCTAATCGCGTT
>JAITGB010000189.1 GCA_031280945.1 Spirochaetales bacterium | reverse complement strand
GCTAAGGCATTCCTTCATCCGCTCTATATCTTCTATGCCTCTGCTTTTCACTTCCCGGCCCCTCCCATGGCGGTTCCAGTATATCATCCTTCCGGGTAAGTTAAATGCTTTTGCCCTGCATGAAGCCCTGAACTTCTTGACTCCGGCGGAGTTTTCAGCCACATTGGGTTTATCCATTCCCCATTCGGCGCAAGTGTCCTATATGTAGTGAGTACGGACATCCCCCTTGTACACCCCCGCCCAATCCTGTATAGTCTTTGAAAACGTATGGAAGCGGTGGAGACGGAAAAGAGCATTCGGTTTCAAATTGGGGAGTTCGAGGGCCCGCTGGATGTTCTGCTTTTTTTGATTCGCAAGAACGAAATCAATATCTACGATATTCCCATTGCGCGGATTACGGAGCAGTTTTTGGCTTTTTTGAGCCTGGCGGTCAAGATTGACCTGGAGAAAATCAGCGCGTTTTACCTGATGGCGGCTGACCTGCTCCTCCTCAAATGCCGTATGCTGCTGCCCGTTGAGGTTGACCTTTCGGAGGATTTCGAGGACCCGCGCAAGGAGCTTGTGGACAAGCTCATCGAGTATCAGCGCATCAAGAAGCTCTCCGAGATGATGGGCGAGAAGGAACGGGAGGCGGAATGGGTCGTCGAGAGGAAGAACAAGCAGAGGGTTCTGCCTTTCGCGGACGAGAACCTGTGGGAGGAAATCGAGGTCTGGGACCTTTTGAAGGCTTTTTCGGAGCTCCTGGGCAAGCTGTCCATAGGCACCGTCAACCTTTTTGAGGAAGTTACGGTCAACGAAAAGCTCACCCTGATTCAGGAGTTTCTGGACAACGGGCGGGATTTTCTTTTTACGGACCTCATTATCCGGCCCGATTCGATTATGGACGTTATTTGCGCGTTTTTGTCCATTCTGGAGGCCGTAAAAAGCCGCATGATACGCATATTTCAAAACACTCTGTTCGGCGACATTCGTATCGCCGCAGCGGAAAAGAAGCAGGAGGATGAGTCTGGAAACCGAAACGGCGCTGATAGAAGCGATTCTCTTTCTTGAAACCGACCCCATTGACGGAAAAACCCTGTGCCGGGCCTCAGACCTCCCCCAGGAGGCCGTGGACAGGATTATTGCGGCCCTCAGGGAAAAATACGCGCAGCCGGAGCACGGCATAGAACTCCTTCTCCTGGGCGGGGGCTATATATTTTCGCCCAAAAAAGAACTCTGGGAGTTCCTCAAAAACCGCTACGGCAAAAAAAACGACAACCGCCTCTCCCGCGCAGCGCTGGAAACCCTCTCCATTATCGCCTACCGCCAGCCCATAACGCGCGCCGAGATTCACGGCATCCGGGGCTATGCGCCGGACAACATGCTCACCCTGCTCATGGAACGCAGCCTCATCCGCAAAGTCGGCAAAAAAGAAGACGCCCCCGGCCAGCCCCAGCAGTACGGCACCACAAAAGAATTTCTCAAACTCTTCCGCCTCGGCAGCATCGCGGATTTACCCAAACTCGAAGAACACGACATGGACAGGTTCGCCCTGAATTAATGATGAAAAAAAGCCCCGCCGCAGTAAAACATACTAGAAGCCGGACACAGAAAGAGCAGGGCGCATTTTTTTGGCGCGCCAGCGCGCCAAAAAAACCGGGCTTTGCGGGGCTGCGCTTCGCTTCGGACTTGCCCTGCGGGCAAGTCGCCTTCGGCCCCCTCCACTCCCTTGCGCGGCCAATGGGCCCCGGCAAACCCAATGGGTTTGCGAACAACCTCTTAACCCGCGGTGAAGTATGAAAAGCAATAACGAAAAACGCCGCAGAACCCCGCGGAGAAACGCCGGCTCCGTCCGCGAAAACACGAAAGGCGGCCCGGAAAAGCCCCTGCGTTTACAGGTATTTCTCGCCCACTCCGGCATAGCCTCGCGGAGAACCTGCGAAGAATACATCGCGGACGGCCTTGTTACGGTAAACGGCAGACTCGTAACCGAACCCGGCTTCAAAGTCGAAAAGGACGACCACGTCGTCTTCCGGGGCCGCAGAGTGTATCCCGCAAAAAACCTCGTCTACCTTGCCCTCAACAAACCCCCCCGGTATCTTAGTACGAGTTCCGACCCCCAGGGCCGCCCCCTTGCCATAGACCTCGTGCGGCCCGCCTACGAACTGCGCCTCTACACCGTGGGCCGGCTTGATTTTCTGTCCTCCGGCCTTCTCCTCCTTACCAATGACGGAGACTTCGCTCAGGCCGTCTCCCACCCCAGCTCAGGAATACGCAAAGAGTACCTCGTTGAAACAAAAAAAGAAATTCCCGAAGAATTTCTCAAAGACTATCTCAAGGGCATGGTTGTCGAAGGCGAAAGATACAAACTCACAGCCTATACCCTCAAAGGCCCCCGCATGGCCCTCTTGGTTCTGGAAGAAGGCAAAAACCGCGAGATTCGCAAGGTTTTCGCCGCGCGGGGCCTGTACCCCCAGAGAGTTCACCGCACAAAAATCGGGCATCTGAGCGTAAAAGGCATAGACTCAGGCAGATTCCGCGCCTTAAGCGCCAAAGAAGTCGCCTCCTTTATGAAAAACCGTTCGCAGGGAAAAGGAGGGTAACATGGTTGTCGCCATTGACGGCCC
>JAITGB010000135.1 GCA_031280945.1 Spirochaetales bacterium | reverse complement strand
AGCCCGCCTGATTCGGCTATGCGCTGAATGCTTTCAGGGCCGGTTTCCCGCTCGCCAAGCAGGTTTTTGGTCGCCTTATGGTCTAAAACTTCCCGCCCGTAGGCTGCCTCTGTTTCCAGCAGTTTATTTTCCGCGGTTATCCGCAGCTCGCGTTCCAATGACGCGGCCTCTTTCATTATTTCCGCTTCCTGCTTGTAGAGCATAGCAAGGCAGAATTCTTTTGAGAGGGCTGTTTGCGCACCTGCAACAATATTGTTGTAGGCCGGGTTACGGTTGGAGGCGTCATAGCGGCTGTTGGCCGTTTTCATCTTTTCCAGAATTACAGTAATCTGCGCCTCGGTGAGGTAGGTCGTTTTGCCGTTTTTCATCAAACCGGGCCACAACTCCCGGACGCGCCCCTTGACCGTTTCCGGATTACAGCCCAGAGCGCGGGCTACATCGCGGATAGTCATCGTTTTTCCGGTTGCGGGTTTGGTCATTTCGCTCTCTCCTCCTCCAAATAAAAAAGCCCTTACAAGGCCACTGTCAACAACTTAAGGTGAGATGAACGAGGGTAGAAGGCTGGCCGGGCTGCCGCGGCAGCCCGGGCCATGGGCGCGCAAGGGATAGAAGCGGAAATCCCGCAGAAAAGCCGAAGGCTTTTTGAGGAATTGGAGCGGATAGCCCGGTTTTTTACCTTGCGGATTTTGCGGAGCAAAATCGCGCTGGGTAAAAAATGCGCCCATTTTCTTAAGTTGTTGACAGTGGGGGCTCCGCCCCTCAGCCCTCTTATCGTAAACAAACTGAACAGCGGCGCACTATACCCCGACAAGCCTGACATACCCCCACCGCCCGTTCGTGAGCCACGAGGGGTCTTCGCGGTTAAGCCGGGCGGAAAGCTCCGGCGGAATGTCCGCCGCAACTTCGCTTTTGAGGGTGCGCAGGACAGCGAAGTTTCCGGGAAACCACGACGTGAGGAGGCTCAAGTCCGTATCAAAGGGCCAGGCGCGGTCTTCGATTAACCTTCTAAAATTGGCGTCCCCTTTGAGTATGCAAATGTCAGATGCGCAAAGCTCCTCTCTCAGGCGGGGCGGCATTTCGGGAAAATGTTTGGGCCCGTTCCAGAAGTAATGTTCCAAAACTTTGAGCCTTCCTGAGGCAAGAAATTCTTCAAGCGCCTCACCGGTTTTTCGGAAAACGGAAAATTTTTTCATGGCGGCTATGGCAAAAGCAATGTCTTTGGGCATAGCGTCTGATACAAAAGTCGGAGAGGCTTTGGCGTGGAGAGTTATCCGCCTGTCCGCGCGGGAGGCAAGATACAGGCGGACAAAAACCAGGTCCGCGGCAAGCTCCGCGCCGGCGTTATCCAGAATAATATCCACCCGCCCTGATGCGTAGACGCAGCCGGCAAGGGCGTCCGTGTGGTCAACGAGAAGGTCGCTCCTGTCCATTTTGTGAATGAGCTCCCGGCCCGCGGCGGCAATGGCGGCGTTGGAAAGGTCTATGCGGTTGGCCTTGAGCATAAAAAGAAGCGCGTCCGCAAAAAGCTCTTTTTCCACGGCTTTTTCCTCAAATCTCTCAAGGAGTTTTCCGGTTTCCGGCGCGGCGAGAAAACGCGCAAGCTCCGCCTCTTTGGAAGATTGGTAGGGGTCTACGCGGAAGTTGCCGGAAGTGGGGGTGTAGTATCCCGAAGCAATGAGAATGTTCAGGTACAGATACGCTTCGGCAAAATAGAAGGGGGCCTCTCTCCAGGTGAGCCCCGCGTACCGGGCGATTTCTTCTCTCCAGGCTGTAAGCTCTTCGCTCAGAAACAGGCTCCTGTCAAAGAGGCAAGTAAAACCGTCTTCCGCAAAGGGGTCGCGGATTTCGCCTTTCCCCGCGCTGCCCAAAAGAGCTTTCAGATTTTCAGCTTCGGGACTATCTTCTTTGAGTTTGGCTGTTGTGTGAACGCTCTGTATGATACTCGGAAAACGTTTTTCAAAGGTGTAGCGGGCAAAGGAATCAGGAGAACTCATCCCAACGGGAAGGGGTTTTTCGCAGGACATTTTCCGCACACTCCCCTCTCTATGCACGGGAAAGTTCCCAGAGCCGGGGCAGGGCCTCTCCCGCAGGCAGGGGCAGATACACAGTGGTAATGCAGTCCGTATAGGCCGAAGGCGTGGGGTTAATTTCGATAATATGGGCAAAACTTCTTGCCGCCTGCTGGGGCAGGGCCGCAGCGGGATAGACCTCTCCTGTTGTGCCGATGACAAGCATACAATCCGTGCGGCCCGCGGCAAAACGCGCTTCGGAAAGGGCATTAAAAGGAATAGGTTCCTCAAAAAACACAAAGTCGGGTTTGAGTACAGAGCCGCACTGCGGGCACAGGGGCGGAAGGCGCGATAAATCCATGCCCGCGGCCTCGTACTTTTTGCCGCAGGTTCTGCACAGAAGCCGCCGCGAATTCCCGTGAAACTCTATCACGTTTTTGCTTCCCGCGCGGGAGTGAAGGTCGTCTATATTCTGCGTAATCAAGGCTTTCAGCCTCCCCGCTTTTTCCATCTCCGCGAGGGTGATGTGCCCTGCGTTCGGCTGCGCTTTTCCGAAAAAATCGTAGAAAATCTCCTTGATTGTAATCCAGCATTTTTCGGGGTGAGCGTTAAAGTGGGGAAGGTCAAGGGTTTTGGGGTCATAGGTGTTCCAGATACCGTTCTCGCCCCGGAAAGGAGGAATACCGCTCTCCACGGACATACCCGCCCCGGTAAAGGCGCTTATCCAATCGGATTTTTTTATAAGCTCCGCAGCTTTGCCCAGAGCCTCCTCAGTATCAGATGTTGTGTGTTTCATAGGCTCTTGCATTTCATGGGCCCTACAGCCGCGCCGCAGTAGGGTTCAGGGCGGAATCCTCCACAATGGCCTTCACGGTGTATCCGTTCAAAATCCCCAAAACCTCGCGGGAAAGTTTAAGCCAGGTCGGATGGGCGCAGCACACATTCTTTCTGTGGCAGGCCGCGCCTGAGCCTTCGCCCGGGGCGCAGTCAGGTATGCAGGGAGCGATTTCCGCCCCCTCACCCACAGCCTCAAAAATATCGTACATGGATATATTCTCAGGAGGCCTATTCAGGAGAAAACCCCCGCCCGGCCCCCGCACCGAGCGGATAAGCCCCGCTTTTTTCAGGCGGAAACAAATCTGCTCCAGAAATTCCGCGGAGATTTCCTCTTCCTCCGAAATTTTTTTGATGGGAACAGGCTTGCCGCCCGAAGTCATGGCCATATTCACAACAGCGCGCAGGGCGTAGCGGCCCTTTGTGGTTATCCTCATCTACGGCCGCCGCATTTCCCCGGACGCCCCCTCAAGGCTCACCGAATCTCCTCAATCCTCTCTACAACGAGCTGGGCGGACAGGGCCGACGTGGAAGCGTTCCAGCCCTTGGGCACGTAAATCCACATACGGATATTTGAACTGGCCTTGACCTCCACAGGTTTATTGTAGTGAAACTCAACTTCTTTCAGGCCGAAAAGACGGATAACATTATCCTTCTGCGACCTGTACCTGCCGTCCACCCTCAGCTTGTCGCCCTCCTTGAGCTTGTTCTGATTAATCCACAAAAGAAGATTCTCCGCCGCAGCCGGAATGTACCCCTGCGCATCAGGCGCAGGCAGGCCCCTCGTATCCTGCTGGGCCAGAACAAGGGCCGCGGCAGTTACAAGCAGGAAAAACACGATAGACAGTTTACGCATACAAACCTCCTAAATAAAAAGTCAAAGTAGTTAAGTCCACTCTTCCTATGAGTTTACCCTCTCCACATACTCATTCGATTCCGTGTTTATCATCACCTTCTCGCCCTGCTTGATAAAAATCGGAACGCGCACGGAAAGCCCCGTCTCAAGCGTAACAGTCTTGGTCGCGCCCGAAACAGTATCGCCCTTCAAAGCGTCCTGGGCCTCCGAGACCGTCAAAACAATCTTGTAGGGAATCTTGACATCGATATACTTCCCCTCCCACTCCGTAATATAGTACGTGTGGCCCTCCTGCAAATAGAACTGCTTGTCCTCCATACCCTCACGCGGCACAGCGAACTGCTCATAGTTATCCGTATCCATAAAATGATAGTCCTGAGCGTCCGCATACATAAACTGAGCGTTCCGGTCCGCGACACTCGCCTCCTCCACACTATCGTTGGTCCGTATCGTCTCCTGCAAAGTCTGCCCCGTCGTCAAGCTCTTCAGCTTCAGCCGCACAAAAGCCGAACCCTTGCCCGGATTCACGAACTCCCTCTCCGTAACAAGATACGGAGCGTTCTTCATAAAAAGACACATACCCTTGTCCACAGCCCCTGCTTTAATCATGATGTCTCGCACTTCCCTCGCACAAAAATTAAGATTGAGAATTTTCAGAATTTGGGCGCATTTCCCTGTTTTTTTGCCTCCGGCAAAAAAACAGGGAAACCGGGCTATCCGCTCCAATTCCTCAAAACGCCTTCGGCTTTTCTGCGGGATTTCCGCTTCTATCCCTTGCGCGCCTATTACCCCCGCATGGTTTTGCTCCGCAAAACCATGCGCGCGGCTTCAATTCTGAAAACGCCTCTCTCTATAGTATATTCTGAAATGGAAAAAAAACCACCCCCCCCAGGGAAGTCTCGCCAAGAAAAGCCATAACAAGACGGTCAAAGCCAATAGCCACGCCCGAACACGGCGGAAGCCCCCCCGCAAAAAGCCCCGGAAACCCCGCGTCCGGCGGGTGGGGAACCA
>JAITGB010000050.1 GCA_031280945.1 Spirochaetales bacterium | reverse complement strand
ATGCGCCAGGCGTATTCGTCGGCCTGATTGGGTATGTGAAAGGGGCCTGTGAGTTCGTAGGGTTTTTCCACGGTAATGCGCGGGGGAAACTCAACGTTAAAGCGGGAGATAAAGGGGTGTATAAAGGGGTGTATTTCAAAAAAAACGTAATAGCCGCCTGGTACGAGTGCGCGGTAAAAAGTTTGATACATTTTTTCTATGCTGTTTATCCAGATGTGGGCTCCGTTTGAGGTGAACACAAGGTCATAGGAGGCGTTAGGTATTCCTGAGAGGGTTGTGGTGTCGGTAAGAACGAAGTTGATTTTCCAGCCCTGGGCGTCCGCGATTTTGGAGGCGTTTTCAAGCTGTTTTTCTGATATGTCGGTTGAGGTAACTTCCGCTCCGAGGAGGTGAAAGGCAAAGGCGGCCATGTTGTCGCCGCTTGAGGCTGCGAGAACTTTTTTGCCCTGAAAGCCGCCGCTAAAGGCTTTTTTGAGCATTTCACGCACTTCGCGGGGAAAGCCTTCGTCGGGTGAGGCTTTTATAACTGTGAGGGAGTCGGCTGTATGCCCGTAGTGTTTGTCCGAAAAGCTGTTCCACCACGCTTTGGTATCCACGGCGGGAAGATTCTCCTATTTATGGCCTGCGGCGGCTTTGAAGGCTGTCCACACTATGCTGTGGGCTTCTTCGGCTTCGGGGCTGATGTTGTCCATCATTTCCATTTCGCCTATGCCTTCGGGCAGGGTAAGAAACTCTCTGTACTTTTCGCTGATGAGGTTGTCGGAGGCGGCGTAGGTGCTGTAGTAGCCCAAAAATTCAAAACATTGCGCTCCGCGCTGGGGGTCGAGGATGTAGGTGAAAAAAGCGTGCGCGGCCTCCTCGTTTGCGGCCCGGGAGGGGATAAAGCCGGCCATGATGCCGAAGCCGACTCCTTCACGGGGAAAAACAACTTTCAGGCCGGGGTTTTCTATTTTGGCGTTTGTGGCGTCGGAGGTGTACATGAGGGCGGCTGCTACTTCGCCTGAGAGGATTTCATCGTCGAGTTTGTCATCGCGGATGAGGCGGATGTTCGGGGCAAGGCTGAGGAGTATGCTGCCGGCTTCGCGTATGGCGCCTACGTCTTCGGTGTTGTAGCTGTAGCCGAGGGTTTTGAGGGCCATGCCGGTTACAACGCGGGGGTTCGCTACAACGGCGAGGTTGTTTTTCAGGCGGGGGTCCCACAGTTCGGTAAAGCCCTGTATGTTTATGTTTACGATGCCGGGGTTGTAGACTATTGTCTGTACGCCGGCTCCGTAGGGTATGGTGTATTCGTTACTGGGGTCGTAGAACTGGCTTTGATAGACGGGGTTTATGTTGCCGAAATTGGGAATTTTATCGGGCTTGAGTTTTTGCGCGAGGCCTTTTTCTATGACGGTTTCGATTATGTAGTCGTCCGCGATGATGAGGTCGTATCCGCTTCCGCCGGATGTTTCCAGTTTTGTGAGCATGGTTTCGTTTTCGTCAAAGTTGACCATGTTGATTTTATAGCCTGTGTCTTTTTCAAAGGATTTGAGGACTTCGGGGGGAAACATTTCGGCCCATGTAAAAATGGTAAGGGTTCCGCCGGCGGAGGCTGTTTCCGCGCCGCTGCCTTGAGGGTTTCCGGCTGCGGTTTTTTCCCTTTTTGAGCAGCCGGAAAAAAGAAAGAGTACGAGGGCGGCGGCGAGGAAGAAGGCGCACAGAGCCTGGCTCTTACCGCGCAAGGGATAGAAGCGGAAATCCTTGCGGATTTTGCAAAGCAAAATCCGCTGGATTGGAGCGGATAGCCCGGTTTTTTCGGGCTCTGCCCGAAAAAATGCGCCCAGAGCTTGTCTTGAAAAATTTTCCACAGAAACCCGGATTGAGTTGTGCTGCCGGTTCATTGTACTCTCCTTGTGATAGTTGGCTGTTTTTTTTGTTTAAGGCGGGCTCTGTGTGTACGGGGCCGCGCGATATACGCGGAGATGAGTCCCAGAAGGGCGGTCGCGGCGAAGAGCAGGGTGCACAGGGCGTTGATTTTGGGGCTGATTCCGGTTTTGATTTGCGAGTAGATTTTTATGGGCAGGGTGTTGGTGTGGGGGCCGGTAACGAAGACGCTGACGATGACGTCATCGAAGCTCATGGCGAAGGAGATGAGCGTACTTGAGATAATCGCGGGGAGTATGAGGGGGATGGTGATGTCGTAGAAGGCTCTCCACTCTCCTGCGCCGAGGTTCCGCGCGGCTTCACCGTAACTTTTGTCCAGCCCGGCGAGGCGGGCGCGCACGAGGAGGAAGGGGTAGGGTACGCAAAAACAGGTGTGCGCGAGAACGAGCGTGAACATTCCGAGGGGGAGCCCCAGAAGGGCGAAGAAGGCGAGGAGTACCATGCCCATAATAATTTCGGGAATCATGATGGGCAGGACCGCGAGGTACCCCATGACGCCGGAGGCCCGGCTGGCAAGGCTGGCATCTCCTTGAGGGCGGACGCGCACGACTCCGGCTGCTCCGAGGGTTCCTATGAGGGCGGCGGATAGGCTTGAGAGAACGGCGAGAACGAGGCTGTTCATAAGGGCTTCGAACATTGCGCTGTCTTCGAAGAGGTCTTTGTACCATGCGAGGCTGAAGCCTGCCCATACGGAGGAGAGGCGGCTTTCGTTAAAGGAGTACAGAACCACGAGAAAGATGGGCGCGTAACAGAGGAGGAGAATAATGGCTATAAAAAATCTTTTGAAGAGGGCTGCGCTCTGCGTACTGTTCATACAAGGCCCTCCAGTTCTCCGCCGCTTCCCAATGCGCGGGTGAGGCGGCTGTACAAAAAGAGAAATATGCTCGTGAGCGCCATGAGGCAGACGCTTAAGGCCGCGGCAAAGGGCCAGTCGTGGGCCCGCATAAGCTGTTCCTGTATGAGGTTTCCTACAAGGACGACTTTGCTTCCGCCGAGTATGTCTGCGATAAAAAACAGGCCCATTGACGGGATAAATGTAAGGACGATTCCTGAAAAGAGTCCGGGCATTGTGAGGGGGAAACTGACGCTGAAAAACGCTCTGAGGGCGGAGGCTCCCAGATTCCGGGAGGCTTCAACGAGGCTTCTGTCGAGTTTTTCGGCGCTGGCGTATACGGAGTAGGCCATAAAGGGAAGGAGCGCGTAGACCATGCCGGTAACTACGGCGGGATAGGAATACAGAAGGCGCAGGGGCCCTTGAGTAAGTCCTATGCCCATAAGGGCATGGTCGAGCGTTCCATTGGCTCTGAAAAAAATAATCCAGCCGTAGAGCCGCATGAGGGAGCTTGTCCAAAACGGGACTATGAGGAGGAGCATGACCCTCTGCCGCCAGAGCGGAGAAAGGCGGGCCATAAAGTAGCCGAAGGGATAGCCCAAAAGCGCGACAAACAGGGTGCAAAGGAGGGCGAGTTTTATTGATTCGGTGAAGGTGCCAAGGTACACGGGTTCGGTGATGCGGAGGTAGTTGTCAAAGCTGAGGGACATCTCTACGCCCCAGGAGCCTCCTCTTTGCATAAAGCTCAAAACGAACATATAGATGAGGGGCGCGAGAACAAACGCGAGCGTAAAAAGGTAGAGCGGCAGAACGGAAAAGGTTGTGCCGCAAAGCGTTAATTTTCCGTTCCGCGCGGGTTTGTCTTTTTGCGGCGCCTTTTTTGCGCTCTTTCTGGATTCCAATGTAAAACTCCCGCTTTTCTTTTTTTGTTTTAGTCTTCCACGGGTACTGCGTGAGATTCACACTTCCAGCTTACCCGTACGGCCTGTCCGATTTTAAGGGGTGAGTCTATTCCGTGGCGGCTTGCGGTAACTTCTCCGCCGCCCTTAAGGAGGGCGGTAATGCGGAGCTGGCCTCCGGCAAAGCTCTTTCCGGTAACTGTGGCCGCAAGTCCCCTGTCCTCGCCGCTTGAATCTTTGCCGGCGGGGCTTAATTCCATGTATTCGCTACGCACCGCGAGGGTGATTTTTTGCCCTTGTTCATAGGAGGGGCCGGCCTTTGCGCACGAGGCTCCCGCAGGGCACAGAAGCCTCTCGCGGCCCGCGGGATGCTGAAAAACAATGCACTCCCCGCCTTCGGGCAAAGGCTTTCTGTCCACAACCGCGCCGGAGAGAATGTTCGCGTTTCCCACGAAGCGGGCCACAAAGGCTGTTCTGGGGCGGTCGTAAATTTCGGAGGCGGAGCCGAGCTGTTCAAAAAGCCCTTCGCGCATAACCGCGATGCGGTCTGACATGGTGAGGGCTTCTTCCTGGTCGTGTGTGATGTAGATAAAGGTAATGCCCAGTTGTTCCTGGAGGCGTTTTAATTCAAGCTGCATTTCGCGCCGGAGCTGTAAATCAAGAGCGCCCAGGGGTTCATCCAGAAGCATGGCCTGGGGCCTGCCGGCAATGGCTCTGGCCATGGCGACTCTCTGCTTTTGTCCGCCGGAAAGCTCCGAGGGCCTGCGGTGTTCGTAACCCGAAAGCCGCACAAGGGCGAGGGCTTCTCCGACGGCTTTGCGGATTTCCTTTTTGGGCCGTTTTTTCAGTTTGAGGCTGTAGCCTATGTTCTCGCCTACGTTCATGTGGGGAAAGAGGGCGTAGTTTTGAAAAACCATGGGGATATTCCGTTCGTTGGGGGGCTTGTGCGTTACCTCTTCGCCCGCGATAAAAACGCGGCCCGAATCGGCCTTCTCAAGGCCCGCTATGATGCGCAGGGTGGTTGTTTTGCCGCAGCCTGAGCCGCCCAGGAGTGTAATAAATTCCCCTGCGTTGACCGAAAGGCTTACTCCCCGGAGAACGGGCGTTGTGCCGAAGCGTTTGGTAATTTCTTCAAGCCTCAGAAGTTCCGCGGCGCTCACGATGTTTCTCCTCTGCAAAATCTCTTCATGCCTTCCTCCTCGTAAACCTCTACTGGAGAAAAAAACCAGCCGCCAGATACCCAAGAAAAGCCAGGGCGGAAATCAGCACCACGTAAGGCAGTTTGGCGCGGTAATAGACCATGGGGCTGATGCCCAGGGTGGGGCCGATGAAGAATATATCGCCGAAGGCGATTTCATTCCCCAGAAGCCCTGCGGCGCAGACAGCCCCCATATAAAGCCCCAGGTTCCCCTGCATGGAATCCGCAAGCTCCAGGGCTACGGGAATTCCCAGGGCGTACATGGCCCAGGGGTTATCAAACAGGGCTCCTATCAGCGTACAAATGCCAAAGACAAGGGCAGGGAGCATCCAGCCCTGTCCGCCTATAATTTTTCCCACCATGCCGTTCAGCCATTCGGGAAAGCCTATTTCTTCCATGCCTACGGCAAACGCGGTTCCCAAAATAAACATTACTATAGGAGCGAGCATGCCTTCAATTCCGTGAATAATGTGCCGGAAAAACTGGTCGGGGGTCATGTATTCCTGAAAACAGTACAGAAAAAAGGAAAAAATCAGAGTAATGATAAGGCCGTAGAGTACGTTGACGGACACTATTCCGCTTTCAAGCGTTCCGGTAATAATGGAAGAGGCAATCAGCACCAGAATAGGCAGCACGAGATTACTGATGCGGCCCTGCCCGACAATTTCCTGGGGTTCCTCTTCTTCGGCCTCATCGGGCCAGATTGCGCCTCCCTCTTTTACGCGGATGACGGCCTTCTTCAGGGAACCCGCGAGAGGAGCTTTTTCCAGAGCGAGGAGGATAATAAAACCCAGAGTAAGAATAGCGCCAAAATTAAAAATGATTGATTTTATAAACAGGCTTCGCTCGCCGTTTACCTTAAAGATAATTCCCGCTATGTATATCCCCGTAAGGGACAGGGGATTTAACATACAGAAGGCTCCCGGCGTCATACCCATAATCATGGAGGATTTTTCGCGCGGTATGTTCTGGTCGTCCGCAATGGGCCTGAAACAGGCGCTGTGGATGATGATGCACAGGTATTCCTCTATGGCGAGAAAAATCGTGGCAAAGAAAACCGTTAGCATTGTTCCCTTGCCTGTTGATATGTGCTTTTGCGCGGCGTCCTTGAGGGCATTGATACTCCCCGAAAACGAAAAGAGCCGCGTAAGGACTCCCATCAGGAACACCATTACAATAATATCGGGAGTTCCCGTTATGGCATCAACAAGGTGTTTACAGAATGCGCCGATAAAGTTATACCGCGCGAGCATAATCGAAAGATACAGCACCGAAAGCACGAGGGCCTCAAGAGCCCTGCGGGTTACAGCTATGTAGACCACGAGAAACACCATGGGGGAAGCGAGGAGAAGCGGGTGTAGCGGCGTTCTTTTCGGGTTGGGGCACAGAAGAATCAGGACAAGGAAAACAAAAAACACAAGGTAGTAATTTACAAAAAGTTTGAGGGGGCTTGCCTTGCGGGCGCCGCTCATCGCTCCTATGCCGCGCTTTCTGTTGAGGGCCTTGACCAGTTTACGGTACTGATTTGTCGCTTCATCGTAGGCGTTTTTGAGAAAAACGCTGTAGAGCTTGGGGTTGTTTCTGAAAAGGGTCTGGAGTATCTTGCTGTCGAGCCGGTACACGGCAGCATCGCTTACAGCCAGAACATCGGCCATACGGGTTTCTCCGGTCAGGGCCGCGTACTCGCCAAAATACTGTCCGGGCTTGAGTTCGTTAATGAGTTCCCGGTTCCGGCCCCGCACCTGGAGCCGGCCCGATTCTATAAAATACATGGCGTCCGCCTGCTCTCCCATGCGGCAGACATAACTGCCTGCGGAGAGCTTCTGCGAAATCAGGTGAGTAATAATCGCGTTGAGAAAAGCCTGCTCCTGGCTGGATTCTCCCAATTTGAAAAAATTTCTGATGTACTCCCTGGTTATATGAGCTTCCATGTATGGTGTGCCGCAGGCTTCTTGCGTCCGCTTACCTTCCGTTCGGCACCATGGCCTTAAAACGGTTCCACACATTGACATGAGCGGTTTCCGCAGAGTAGGGAACGTTCTCCATCATTTCAAAGTCCCACAGGTCGGGCAGAACAAGAACATCCTTCAACTCGGGCGAGAGTTCGTTTTCCGAAGCGCTGTAGGTGCAGTAGTACATGAGGTGTTCAAAACAGGCCGCTCCCCGCCTGGGCTCCAGGATAAAGTTGAGGAAGCGCATGGCCGCATCCGCATTGGGCGCCCTGCTGGGAATAAAAGCCGCCATAATGCCGAAGCCTATACCCTCTTCGGGAAAAGCCGCTACCAGATTCGGGTTTTCAATAACCGCGGAAAGGGCGGCATCCGTATACATAACGGCGGCGGATATGGTTCCGTCCATGAGGGCCTCCTTTAAGCCCGTGTCCTGCAAGAGCCGCACGTTCGGCGCGAGCTTCTGGAGTTTTTGCCCCGCGGAGTTAATCTCGGCAACCGCTTCGCTGTTATAGCTCTTTCCCATGGACTTGAGGGCAAGGCCGTTTATAACTCTGTAGTTTGAAACAAGGCCAACGCTCCCTTTGAGGGTTGAATCCCAGAGGTCGTTAAAGCGGTTGATTTTTTTGCTGATGCGGGAAGGGTCATACACTATGGTTTGAATCCCCGCCCCGTAGGGTACGGTGTAGTTGTTGTCCGGGTCGTAGAACTGAAACTGGAATGTGGGGTTGATGTTGCTGAAGTTGGAGATTCTGCGCTTGTCCAGTTTGCGGGCAAGCCCTTCGCGCACGGCGAAGTCTACCATGTAGTCGTCGGCTATGACCAAATCGTACATAACGCCGTGGCTGCTCCTGAGCGTGGCGAGCATTTCCTCGTTGCCCCCATCGTCTTTACATGCCTTGTAGATGACTTCGATTCCGGTCTCCCGCCTGAACTCATCGATAATTTCCTGCGGGAACATTTCCGGCCAGGTGAGTAGAACAAGCTGCTTCTGCCGGTTGCCCGCGCTCAGGGTATCACGGCGGGCTGTACCCGAGCGGCGCTCCACAACGTTTTCCGTCCTGCGCCGTATGACCGAGACCCGAAGGCGGGTCATCCCGGAGCGGTTCATGCCCAGCTCTGTCGCCGCCGCGGGCGAGACAGACAAAATGAGCTGCCCCCGGGGGTCTGAGGCTATACGTCCGCCGACCTGCACGCTGACCTGTTTGCCGTTGGCGGGGTTGGTTATGAGCAGCCATGTCCCGAAGGGCAGGGTCGCGTGGGACGCAAGCAAATTATTAGTTGATGAATTGTACCAGTTTGCCATCCCCTCAAAAAAAGTCTGGGCGGCGCAGGGCAGCGCCAGGAGGACACTCAAAAAAACGATACTTAATGCCTTTTTCATATCAGGGGACTCCTTCGATTGAGAGTAATAGTAAAGGAATTTTAGCATAACCAGAAAAAATGTCAAGGCAGGGGCCCGCCGCGCGGCGCGCGGGGGGGGGGGTGTTTTTTTGTCGGGGTGCCGGGGCTCCGCCGGGGGGGGGTTGGACGCGCCGTCCGCCGCCGGCGGACGGCGGGAGGCGGATGGGTTTCAGGTACTGGGTTGGGCCCTGGGCGCGTAAAGGACTGGTCGCAATCCCTGCGGGATTGCTGCCAGTCCGCGCAAGGAATTGAAGCGGAAATCCCGCAGAAGCCGCGAAGCGGCTTTGAGGAATTGGAGCGAAAAGCCCGGTTTTTTGCGGCAAAGCCGCAAAAAATGCGCAAAGTATCTTCAAAAAAAGTAAATGCAGTAGCCCTGGTCTTCCTCTGCGCCCTCTTGCGTTATTTGGGGGGCTATGCTATCCTGTTGGGGTTAGGGGGCGCAATGGCGGAAAAACCGGTTAATAAGAAGGAACACATCCAGCTTTCTCTTTCAAAAATTGTTTCGGAAAAGCTCACTGAGGCTTCCGTTCTATACGGTGTTCCGGTAGGCCGCATCATAACTGAAATTGTTGAGGAAAATTTGCCCAAATGGATTCAGCGTTCTCATGTGAAGAAAAATTTTAGTATAGCGGCCCAGAGGCTGAAAAACGCGCAGCCCCAGACGAGCGAAGAGGTCCTCATCAAGCAGGACGAGCTTGACAAGGTGTTCAGGCTGATGTCTTCGCCGGGCGCTCCTGCCTGATACTTCAAAAACCCGGCTCTTTTCTTTTACCCGCGAAAAGGTTAGTGTTCTTGCGTATGAAGACTGTCCAGGAGAAGGTGTATTCAGTTTCGGAAATTACTTTTCGTATTCGCGCGCTTCTTGAGGATGGTTTTCCTTCGGTGTCGGTTGAGGGGGAGATTTCCAACTTCCGGCCTTCGAGCGCGGGGCACGTGTATTTTATCCTGAAGGACCAGACCGCGGTTCTTTCCGCTGTTATGTTCAAAAACCGTTTGAGGGGCCTGGCTTTTGAGCCGGGGGACGGCCAGAGGGTTGTGGCGCGGGGGAGCCTTTCCGTGTATCCCCAGAGGGGAACGTATCAGCTTGTGTGCGAGAGCCTGGAAAGGGCGGGAGAGGGTGCGATTCTCGCCATGCTGGAGGAGCGCAAGAGGCGGCTTGCGGCCCTGGGGCTCTTCGATGCGGAGCGCAAAAAGCCCCTGCCCCTGTACCCCCGGCGCATAGCCGTCATTACCTCCCCCACGGGAGCGGCTGTCCGCGATATTCTAAAAGTTCTCTGCCGCCGGGGGGCAGGGCTTCATGTTGTTATTCTGCCTGCCCCGGTTCAGGGGGAGGGCGCGGATGAGAAGATTGCGGCCCACATCAGGCGGGCGAACCGCTACAAAATGGCAGACGTTATCATCGTGGGGCGCGGCGGGGGTTCTTTGGAGGACCTCCTGCCTTTTTCCTCTGAGGCGGTGGTGCGGGCAATAGCGGATTCGCAAATCCCCGTTATTTCCGCTGTGGGCCACGAGATTGATACCTCTCTTTCGGACTACGCCGCGGACTTCCGCGCCCCAACTCCCTCGGCGGCCGCGGAGGCTGTGTCCCTGGCCCGCGATGAGCTTCTTCTGCGCGTGCGTCAGTATTCAGGCGGTATAGAAAACGCTCTCACCCAGCGTCTTGAGAAAATCAGTCTTCTTCTTTCGCAGTACAGTACGGAGAATCTGGAGGAGAGGCTTCGCATACTGCTCCAGCCTGTTCTCCTGCGCCTGGACGATGCGAAGGAGAGGCTCCTCTTCGGGGTGAGGGGCGCGGCACAGGCGTGCCAGAGGAGACTTGAGCTTGCCCAGGCGCTTCTTGAGTCCCGCTCGCCCAAAGATATTTTGAGGCGCGGCTACGCGATTGTCAGGCGGCCCGCATCGGGTGAGGTTATAAAAGCCGCGTCTTTTCTCTCGCGGGGCGACGAGGTGTCTATACGTTTTTACGAAGGAGAAGCGGATGTTAGCGTCAAAGAAACGCGGCCAGAGCAAGTCCGGTAATTCCGGCGTTTCAGGTTCGGGTTCCGGCAAACAGGGCGATTTTGAAACGAAATTAAAGCGCCTTGAGGAGCTTTCCGGCGCAATGAAGAACGGGGAACTTCCCCTGGAGGAAGCCATGAAGAACTTTGAGGAAGGCGTGCGCCTCGCGAGAAGTCTTGAAAAAGAACTTGAACGCATTGAAAGGCGGGTTGAAATCCTCGTCAACAATCCCCAGGCCGAAGACGAAAAGCCTGAACTTGAACTTTTTCCCGGCCTGGACGGGGAGTAGGGGTCTTCCGGCTTTTGGGTTTTGAGTTTTGGGTTTTACCGGGGAGCGGGGCATTTTCTTACTGCGCAAGGGATAGAAGCGGAAATCCTTGCGGATTTTGCAGAGCAAAATCCGCTGGATTGGAGCGGATAGCCCCCCTCAAAAACGCGGGTTAGAGCCATAGCCACGTAATGTTGGTATGACGCTCTTAGCCTGATTTTGCGTATAGTTAAAATCCGCGTTTTATCGGGCTTAAGGGTTTTTTCGGGCCCTGCCCGAAAAAATGCGCCCACTCTCTTAAGTTGTTGACAGTGGGCTTCGCCCCCCTACTCCCCTCGAAAAAGCGCGGTGATTTCCTTTGTGTACATCTCGTGTATGACGTGCCTCTTGTAGTCCTGCTTGCCCGAAAGCTCAACGCCCATCTCAAAAGGCTTCGCAAGAACGCAGGAACGGAAAATCATCTCAAAGCCCCGAAACCCCGTCTTGCGGTTTACCTTTTCCGTAATCTCGCTGTGGATAAGGGCGCGCACATCAGGCGCCCGCACAAGACTCTCCATATCCGCGTAGGGCGCCCCATTCTCCTTTGCCCAGGCCTCCAGCCGCTCAAAATTGGGAACAATGAGAGCCGCCAGAAACTTCTGGTCCTGCCCCAGGACAACCGCGTGTTCCACGTATTCGGAATCGCGGATTTTCGCCTCAATGGGCAGAGGCTCAATGTTCTCCCCGCCCATAAGCACTATCGTATCTTTTGCCCTCCCCGTGAGCTTAATTTCCCCCTTCCAGGTTTTTAGGCCAATATCGCCCGAATCAAGCCAGCCCTCGCTGTCGATAACCTTTTTCGTCTCCTCCGGCTTCTTGTAATAGCCCAGCATAATCTGCTCACCCCGCGCGTAGAGAACTCCCTTTTCCCCCGGAGGCATCTCGCGCCCCGACTCAGGGTCGCGGATAACAACCTCCATATCGGGAAAAGGAGGCCCGATAGTCTGGGGAACAGGGTGGGCAAAATGGCGGACAGCCAGAACAGGAGCAGCCTCCGTAAGCCCATAGCCTTCAAGAACACAAACCCCTGCCGCACAGAAAAACCTGTCCACAGCCTCAGGCAAGGCCCCTCCCCCCGAAACCCCCGCCTTGAGCCTGCCGCCCAGCATAGCGTGGATTTTTCTAAAAACAAGAACATTCCCCAGAAAACGCAGGGGAAGAAAAAGGAGAAAGGGCGCAAACGAAACAAGAATATCACACACCCTGCACCGCTTTGTGAACCACGGAGTAAGCCCCACAAGGAGATTTTTCATCTTCTCGTGGAAAGACGCGGCATTTACGAAAAAGAGAAACAGAGCCTTTTTCAAGCCCCCGGCGGACACAGCGTTCCTGTACACGCCTCCGCGCAAAGCCTCCCAAATGCGCGGAACGGACGTCAGCCACACAGGACGGATTTTCTGACAGTCCGCCAAAAGAACCTTTCCAATGGGCTTTGAGTAGGCCAGGGCCGAAGCCGAATACAGCACAATGTACTGCACCATCCTCTCAAAAGAATGCCACACAGGCAGAATCGTAAGCCAGGTCTCCCCCGGCTTATTGCCGATACACTCTGGAGCATAGACCGCCTCATGGTAAAAATTCCTGTGCGACAGCATAACCCCCTTGGGCTCGCCCGTTGTGCCGGAGGTAAAAATAATCGTCGCAAGGTCGTCGGGGGCCCCCTTGTCTATCTCCGCCTCGATAAACCCCGCCCCCGAAGAGGTCAAAGCGCCCCCCTTTTCCATAATTTCCCCGTAGCTCAAAACCTTAAGGCCCCCAAGCTCCCCCGCATAGGGCGCAAGGTCAAAATCCCTGTCAATGAGAATGAGCGTATCGAGGAGGGGCATCCTCCCGCGCGCCGGAAGGAGCTTCGCAAGCTGCGCCTCGTTTTCCAGAACCGCGGTCCTGCAGTCGCCAAAAGACAGAATGTAGGCAAGCTCCCCCGCCATGGAATCGCAGCCGCGCGGCACGTCCACAGCCCCCAGGGCCAAAAGCCCCATATCGATGATGAGCCACTCCTTGCGGTTATCCGAAATAAACCCCACATGGCTCCCCCGCGCAATCCCGGCCTCGCGCAGGCCCGCCGCGCACGCAAGAACCTCACGGTAGAAAAGAGCGTAGCTCGTCGGCTGAAAAACCCCCGCCGCGTCCTTGCTGTACTGCGCCACAATAGCCGGATGCTCCCGCGCCACGCGCCTGAGCATCTGAGGAAGAGTAATAGCGTTCATACGGAAAATTATACACGGCTTTCCCGGATAGTACAGCTTTTTTTTCAGGCAGGGGTTCGGGGGCGGAGCCCCCGTCCGCGCAAGGGATAGAAGCGGAAATCCAACGGATTGGAGCGGATAGCCCGGTTTTTTGCCCAACGGGCAAAAAATGCGCCCCAAAAAGTTATATGCGCTGGCCCTGACCCTGCGGCCCCTCCAATCCCTTGCGCGGGGGCTTTCTGTGTGGTATTTTTTTCCTGCCGATGAATTATTTTGCTGTTCAGGTAAAAACGCGGGATGAGGCCAAATTTGTCGCCCTTGCACAGAATGTGGGGGCGGCGGGGCCGCTGCGGCTCGTTTTGCCCCGGAGGAGGCTGCACGTCAGGAGGCAGGGCAAAAACCGCGCTGTTCTCGCGCCGCTTTTTCCGGGCTACGTTTTTTTGCTCGGCACGGAGATTGGGCCGGAGGTGTACTGGAGCCTCCGGCGCGTTCCGGGGTTTTTCCGTTTTCTCAAAAATAATCACGATATTCAGCCTCTTGCGGGGGTGAGCAGGGAACTTTTGGTGCATTTTCTGGCGCACGGAGAGGTGGTAAAGAAGTCTACGGTTGTTCTGGGCGAGAACGACAGGATTGAGGTGCTGGACGGGCCGCTCAAGGGGCTTGAGGGCCGCATCGTAAAGGTTGACAAGCGCAAGGGGCGGGCTAAAATAAGGCTGGATATGTATACGGACGTTTTTCTCGTTGACCTGGGGATAGAGGTTTTGCAGAAGGCTCAAGGGGCGGCGAATGGCTGAGCGCGCGGCGGGGAGCCGGATTTACATCATCGGGGCGGGTTTCGCGGGAACGGCCATCGCGGCGGAAATCCGCGCGAAGGGGATTTTCGGGGAGGTGGTGGCTTTTCTGGACGACGACCCTGCCAAAATCGGGAGCCGCATCGGGGGGATTCCGGTTTTGGGGCCGATTGGGGATGTTGTCCTGCTCCTGCGAAAAACTCCGGCGGACGAGGCCCTGATTGCGCTTCCTTCGGCTTCGCGGGAGAAACTAAAAGACCTGTACCAGATTTTGAAGAGGGCTGATTTTTCCAAAATTCGGATTTTGCCGGGGATTTCGCAGATTGTGGAGGGCGCGGCGCACCTCATTCTCGCGCGGGAGATTGACCCCCAGGACCTTTTAACGCGGAGCCCTGTTACCATCAATTTGAGCCGCAGTTTGTCGTACCTCCGGGGCCGGCGGGTTCTCATTACCGGCGCGGGGGGGAGCATTGGGAGCGAGCTTTCGCGGCAGCTTCTGTCGGGGGGGGCCCTGCGGCTCTACCTTTTCGGGCATGGGGAGAACAGCATCTACGAGATAGACCGCGAGCTTCGTATGCTGCAGGAGGAGGGGGTTGGCGAGAAGGCTACGATTGTTCCCGTGATTGGAGATTTGAAGGACGAGGATTTTACGCGCTTTATTCTGCGCCGGCTCAAGGCTGATGTGATTTTCCACTGCGCGGCCTACAAGCACGTTCCTCTTTCGGAGGCGAATCCTGTTGAGGCCATACGCAACAATGTTTTCGGGACGCGCAATCTTGTGGAGGCGGCCCTGGGGGCGGGGACGGGGCGGTTCGTGTTTATTTCAACGGACAAGGCTGTTGACCCGGGCTGCGTATACGGGGCGAGCAAGCGTATCGCGGAGGAGATTGTTCTTGCGGCGAGCAAAAAAGGGAGCGCGGATTTTATGGTTGTGCGCTTCGGCAATGTGCTGGGCTCGCGGGGGAGCATTGTTCCTCTTTTCCAGAAGCAGATTTTGAAAGGGGGGCCTGTTACGGTAACTCATCCTGAGGCTTCCCGCTTTTTTATGACTATACCGGAGGCGGCTTCGCTTGTTTTGCAGGCGGGGGGCGTGGGCGCGGGGGGGAATCTCTACGTGCTTGATATGGGGGAGCCCCTCAACATCAAGGAGCTTGCGGAGCAGATGATTCGTTTTTACGGTTTTGAGCCGGAGAAGGATATTCCCATTGTTTCCATCGGCCTGCGCCCGGGGGAGAAGCTGACGGAGAACCTCTGGGACTGTGCGGAAAAAATGGAGACCACGAAGTACAGAAAAATCAACCGCATTATTCAGGATTCCCCGCCCCCGGACACGGAGGACCTTCTGGAAAAGCTCAAACCCGTGTGTTTTTTTGACCCTTCCCGGCAGGAGCAGTACAGGAACCGCAGAATACTCCGGGAAATTCTTTCCTCGGCTATCCCCAATCTGGAATTACCCGCCCATGAACCTGAATACTAAAAACCTTTCGTCCGGCTTTTCGGGCGGGTTTATTCCCTTTGCGCGGCCCGACATAGGTAAAGAGGAGGAAGAGGCGGCCCTGAGGGTTCTGCGTTCGGGCTGGCTCACAACAGGGGCGGAGGCAAAGGCTTTTGAGGAGGAGTTCGCCCGCTATGTGGGCGCATCCCACGCTCTCGCGGTCAATTCCGCGACAGCGGGCCTGCACCTCGCGCTGGAGGCAGCGGGGGTGGAAAGCGGCGGGCGGGTTATAACGAGCCCCTACACTTTTGCGGCAACCGCGGAGGTTGTCCGCTACCTCGGAGCCGAACCCCTTTTTGTTGACGTGGAACCGGGAACTTTCCACATTGACCCCTCCGGCGTGGAAAAGGCCCTCAAAGCCTGCGGGACGCGGGGCTGCGCGGAGGGCAGGGTGGGGGCCCTTGTGCCCGTCCACATCGCGGGGCAGGTCTGCCGCATGGAGAGCCTCACGGCCATAGCCCGCCGGTGGGGGATTCCGGTTGTGGAAGACGCGGCGCACTCCTTTCCCTCCCGCACCGCCTCCGGCTTTGCCGGGACTTTGGGGGACATGGGCGTGTATTCCTTTTACGCGACAAAAACGATTACAACGGGCGAAGGCGGCATGGTGGTAACAAACAATGAGGCGGCTGCGAAGAGAATCAGCCTGATGCGCCTGCACGGGATAGACAGGGAAATCTGGAACCGCTACACAGAGCGGGGCGCCTCGTGGAAATACGCTGTTGTGGAGGCGGGCTTTAAGTACAATATGACCGACCTCGCCGCGGCCATAGGCAGGGTACAGCTCCGCCGCGCCGGAGAATTCCTCGCAAAAAGACAGGCCATAGCCGCGAAGTACAGGGCCGCCTTCGCGGACAAGGATTACATAGAGCTTCCCCCTGACGGCGAAGGCCACGCCTTGCACCTTTTTATCATCAGGCTTGTGGAAAGCCGCCTCACCCTGGGCCGGGACGAGTTTATCGATAGGCTCGCGGAAAAGGGGGTGGGAACCTCCGTACACTTTATCCCCCTCCACATTCACCCCTACTGGCAAAAACGCGGGGGCTATAAGCCGGAAGATTTTCCTCACGCCCTTGACGCATACAGGCGGGCAATCAGCCTGCCCATTTACCCCGCGATGACGGAAGAGGAGACCCAGAGAGTTATCGAGGCCGTCATCGCGGCGGCAGAGGCGGGGTACACAGGCCCATGAACGAAAGACTCACCATGCAGAAAATTCTCGAAGGCCGCAGCGTGTATGTCGCGGATATACAGGACGCGGAAGCCCTTTTCATCAAAATTAAACGCTCCACCGTGGCGCGCGGCAGAATCCGGGGAATGATTTTTCCCGAAATGCCCGAAAACGTGCGCATCATACGCGCCAGGGATATTCCCGGCAGAAACAGCCTGTCCGTTTTCGGCGCGGAGGTTCCCGTTTTGAGCGCCGGGACAGTCAGCTACAAAGGCGAACCCGTTCTCCTCCTCGCGGGGCCGGACGAGAGAGTGCTTGAAGAGCTTCTCGAACAAATCGTCATCGATTACGAAACCCAGGCGCCGGAGTTTTCCTTCGCGGAGCCCGCCCCCGAAAACATCTTCTACACCCGAAAGCTCACGCGGGGAGAGCCGGACAAGAAATTTGCGCAGGCAAATGAAACCTTGAGCGAAGATTTCTCCACGGGAATGCAGGAACACTACTACAGCGAACCCCACGGCTCCTACGTGCGCTGGAACACCGAGAGTTCAACCTTAAGCGTCTTGAGTTCCAGCCGCTGGCCCTTTCATGTCCATTCGAGCCTGTGCCAGGTTCTCGCCCTGCCCACAGCCCTTGTTTCCGTCAGCGCGTCCGAATTTTCCGACAAATCATTGGGCGGCAAAATCTGGTACCCCTCGCTTGTGGCCGCGTACGCAGCCCTTGCCGCCTGGCTTACCAAGAAAAACGTCAAAGCGTACTTCGGCAGGGAGGAAGATTTTCTCTATACGCCCAAAAGCTCCCCCTCCCTCCTGCGCTACACGGCAGCCCTTGACGCGGAGGGAAACCTCCTTGCCCTGAAAATCGCTATTTGTATCAACATGGGCTGCGCGTCCGTTTTTGCGAAAGAAATATCGGACAGGGCAGCCTTCTCCGCGCTGGGAGGCTACCACTGCAAGGACGTGGAAGTTACCGTGTGCGCGGCAAAAACGAACCTCCCCCCCCTGGGGCCTTTTACCGGAATGGGCTGCGCCCCCAGCTTTTTCGCCATGGAGGGCCTCGCCGAAAAAATCAGATGTAAACTGGACGCCGACCCCCTCGTATGGAAAAAAGCCCAGCTCATAAACAAAAACAGGGACTCACTCACAGGCCCCATGCCAAAGGCCGCGCTGCCCGACCCCGCGCTTTTTGACCTCGCCGCCCGCATATCCGACTTTACGCGCAAACATTCAGCCTTTGAGCTTGCGCGCAAGAGAAGGTCCGCATCAAACCGCCTGCCCGATTATTTCCGGGGCATAGGCATAGCCCTGGGAGGCCAGGTCTGCGGATTTTTCGGAAGCGCCGAAGAAGCCATCGCCCCCTCGCTCAAAATGGACATGGACACCGAAGGCAAGGTGAGAATCTTTCAGTCCGCGATTCCCGGGAGCTTCCGCCTGAACGAACTGTGGCGCACCGTGGCCGCCGAATCTCTGGGGGCAAAGAAAACGGAAATTTCCATAGCCCCGATTTTTGCCGAAAGCTGCCGTGACGCGGGCCCCGCGACCTTCTCGCGGGGCATGAGCATTATCACGCGGCTGGTCGAAGAGTGCTGCGACCTCCTCAAGAAAAAACGGTTCAGAAACCCCCTGCCTTTAAGCGTATCGAAAACCTTTGCGCCCTCCCCCCAGTACCCCTGGGACGATGCAGCCTTTACCGGCCAGCCCTTTATCGACATGTCCTGGGCCGTCTCCGTTGTAGAGCTTCGCATAGACCCCCTTACCTTTATACCCGAAATAGACGGAATCTGGATGGCCGTGGACGGAGGCAAAATACTCAAAGAAGAAGCCGCGCGCAAAAGCCTGGAAAGCGCCATTAACTACGCCATAGGCTGGAGCATCTTTGAACAGGTCCAGTACAAGGACGGAATCATACCCCCCGGACAATTTGCCGCCTACAGAATTCCCCTGCCCTGCGACATTCCCACCCCCGCAATAGAATTCTTTGACGCGGAAGGAAAACGCCCCTCCAGGGGAATAAGCGATTTGGCGCACACCTCCATCCCCGCAGCCTACGCCGCCGCCATGACCCAGGCCCTAAGTATGCCCTTCTCCCGCATACCCGTATCGCTTCTGGACAGACAGTTCAGCAAAGAGGTGCCCCTGTGAAAATTACCTTCACCCTGAACAGTAAGGACGTATCCGTAGAAAGCTCCCCTGACGCGCGCCTCATACACATTCTGCGCGAAAAATTCGGCCTTTTGGGCGCAAAAGAAGGATGCCTGCAAGGGCACTGCGGGTACTGCTGCGCCCTCTTGAACGGAGAACTCGTACCCGCCTGTATGCTGCCGGTATTTTCCGTTTTCCGGGGAAGCGTAACAACCATAGAAGGCTTTCGGGAAACCCCGGATTTTACCGACATAGAAAAAGGCTTTATCCAGGCCGGAGTAGACCCCTGCGGCTACTGCGCCTCCGCGAAAATTCTCACGGCGCACAAACTCCTGGAGAAAAACCCCAATCCCACCGAAGCGGTTATCCGCAAAGCAATGGCAGGCATAGTGTGCAGATGCACCTCCTACAGCGCCCTCGTCGAAGGAGTAAAAGCCGCAGCCGCGAACAGGAGAGTACGGAGCCATGGTAAATACAGGTAGCGAAACCCAGGTCTTTTTTCCCCCCACGCTGAACGACCTCCTCGCCCTGCGTAAACAAAGGGCCGACGCCGTTCCCGTATCCGGCGGCACATGGATTTTGCACAACCAAAGCTCCCGCTTTCTGAAACTCCCCCCCGCTGTTATCTCGCTGCGCACCGTGGAGGAACTCACCCGCATAGGAAGAAACGAAAGCCGCATCGACATAGGAAGCGCCGCCACCATAGCAAGAATCCTCTGCGTAGGACGAAACGTCCTGCCCCAGCTCCTCCTTGAAACCCTCGAATCCATAGGCACCCCCGGAATCCGCAGCATAGCCACCCTCGGCGGAAACATCTGCGTCCAGGGCCGCTCCATGTCCGCCCATCCCACCCTGCACATACTTGACGCGAAACTCGAATTCCGCAAAAGCGGCGGCGGGCGGTGGGTGCCCGTAACCCACGCGCGGGCAGACGGCAAACTCCTCATGGGCGCGGGCGAAGTCCTCACGCGCATACGCATCCCCCTGGAAAACTGGAACGTCCAATACTTCCGCAGAATAGGCTCCAATCCCATAGCAGGCTCCGAAGACGTCCTGGTTTTCTCCGCCCTCGCGCGGACCAGCCGCAGCTTCGTAACAGACCTCCGTTTTGC
>JAITGB010000223.1 GCA_031280945.1 Spirochaetales bacterium | reverse complement strand
GAAGTTACGGGCAAGGACGGCGCAACCTGGCTCATACCCTTTGTGGAAGCCCACGTAGGAGAGGTCAACATCAAGGCGCGCACCATAGAATTAAAATCGGAGTGGCTCCTGTCGTGAAGTTTACGCTCCTCAGCCTTTTTCCCGAAATTTTGGAAAGCTACTTTAGCTCCTCCATTATGGCCCGCGCCGTGGAAAAGGGCATTGTCTCCTACAGAAACATCAACATCAGGGACTTTGCCGTGGACAAACACAGAACCTGCGATGACGCTCCCTACGGCGGAGGGCCGGGAATGGTACTCAAAGCCGAACCCCTCGCCGCTGCCCTTGATTTTGCGGGAGCCCCTCACCTTCGTACCCTCTGCCCCACGCCGTCGGGAAGGCCCTTTACGCAGGACTACGCCAAGAGCCTCTCCGCCGAAGAAGAAATTGTTCTTGTCTGCGGCCGCTATGAGGGGATTGACCAACGGGTCATTGACCTGTATGTTAGTGATGAAATCTCCGTGGGAGACTATGTTCTCTCATCGGGAGAAATCGCGGCAATGGTTATTATCGATGCCGTGTACCGGCTTCTTGACGGGGTTATAAGCCTTGACTCCCTTGCGGAGGAGAGCTTCGTGGAAGGGCTTCTGGAATATCCCCAGTACACGAGGCCGGAGGTTTTCCGGGGCCTCAAGGTTCCCGAAGTGCTTCTCTCCGGCCACCACGCCAATATAAGCGCGTGGCGCAGGGAGCAGGGGATTATGAAAACGCGAAAATACCGGCCCGAACTTTTGGCCGGACGCAAAGGATACGAGATTTAAGCAAGGGGTTACAGTATGGATGTTATCAAGGCTCTTGAAGCCGAACAGTTAAAAGAGGTAAGCGATTTTCGCATTGGCGATACCGTCAAGGTTCACTTTTCCATTATCGAAGGAAAAACCGAAAGGGTTCAGGTGTATGAGGGCCTCGTCATAGCCAAAAAGAACGCGGGGCTTCGCAAGACTTTTACCGTAAGGAAAATCTCCTACGGAACAGGGGTGGAGAGGGTTTTTCCCTTAAACTCCCCGCGTATTCAAAAGGTCGAGGTTGTACGCCACGGGCGGGTGCGGCGGGCCAAACTCTACTACATCCGAAGCCGTTCGGGAAAAGCGGCCAAGGTCGCGGAACTTATCCGCAGCAAAAAAGCGGCTCCCAAGGCCGCCCCCGCTCCGCAGCCTGAGAACGCGGCAGCGGAAGCCTGATTCTCCCCGCGTGATAGAAAAATCCCCCGCTCCTCATGTAAAGCCCCCCGCACGGCCGGAAGCGGCGGGCCGTTTTTTTTCTGTCAAGGCGGGAGCGCAGAGGCCGGACGGGCTGTGGCTCCTTGAAAGCGGAGGAGAGAGCTTTGCGGTAAAGGCGCGGGGAGAGCTTTCCCCCGGAGGTTTTTACCGGGGCGTTTTTGTTCAGGGAAAGGACGGCCTCGAATTTGTCATAAAAGGAAAAGAGGCTGCTCCCGCCCCAGCGTACCCTGCCCTGCGGGAGCCCCCTCTGCCGGGAAGCCCTGAGTACAGCCGTTTTACGCTTCTACGCGCTTTTACACGGGCAGAACTTCCCCCTCCGCAGGGGCCTATACTGGAAGAAATGCTCCGCTTTGTGCGGCGGGGAACCCGCCGGGAAACTCAAAGCCGCGCCGGCCTCGCCCTGATGTGCGAAGTAAAAGGCATCCGTCTTACCGAAGACGGCTACGAGAAAATCTACGCCCTGGCCGAAGGCTTTTCCGGCGAAGGCTCCGGCGGAGGAAGCGGAGGCTCCCCAAACGGAGAGGATTCAGGCGGCGGCAAAGACCCTGCTTTCGGGGAAACCCGTGGGGAAAACGGGAAAAGCCCGGCAAGCGCGCAGGACAGCGCCTTCCCCCCAAGCGAACCCTCAAGCCAGGATTCCTCCTCCGAAACCCTCCTCCAGCTTTTTAACCACATCGCGCCCCGCAGCGAAAACTGGGTTATCTACCCCTACCGCTGCAGCGTGGACACGGAAACCTATGCAGGCTCCCTCAAAGCCCTCTACACCTCCGCCGGAAAAGCCCAAAACTACGTTCTCTCCGTGCGGAGCCGGAGGCGCCAGGACGAGGTATGGCGTTTTACGTGGAAAAACAGGGGGAAACTCAAAGTGTACTACACGGGAAACCTCTCCACAGCAAACGAGCTTTTTCCCAAATGGGCGCGAAAATTCCGAAAGCTCGGCCTTTTTTCTGACGATACTATCTATAATGGCGAGTTTTTTGACGGCTTCGGGGATTTTCCCGATGAGGAAAACAGTGTAAACGAGATGGCGTAGAATGGAAAAAGCAGTTGCTCTCAAATACGACACACATCTGCCCGCGCCCTTTGTGCTTGCAAAGGGAAAAGGCGAAATTGCGGAAAAAATCATAGCTCTTGCGCATACGGCAGGGGTGGCCGTAGTCAGTCTTCCCCTTCTTGCCGAAGAGCTTTTTATCCTGTCCCCCGGCTCGTTTATACCCGAAGACTGTTTTGAAATCGTGGCGGAAATGCTCGCCTACGTACACGCCGTTTCAGGAAGGCTCGCATGAACGCCGCACTTTCGCGGAGGCCCGAAAACATGAAAAGCACGGCGGAAAAAGGCCGGCAAGGAGAAAAAGAGGCGGAAATTTTCTTGCAAAAAGCGGGCTACAGCATCATAGAGCGCAATTACCGCCGCACGGGAGGCGAAATTGACCTCATTGTCCGCAAAAATGATGAAATTATCTTTGCTGAGGTCAAAAAATGGAGTACGTTTAACGAAGAGAGTATGGAACAGGGAATTCCCCGCTCAAAAATGCGGAGAATCCTCAAAACGTCCCGCGCCTTTCTTATGGAGCATCCCGAATTTGACGATTTTCATATCCGCTACGATATAGTCTTCTTGCCCGGCGCGGGAAAAGAAGCTCACCACATCAAGGACGCCTTTAGGGAGGAGTAACAGAGTCATGGTACGGCTGGCCCGCAAAATTGACCCAAAACGTATTGCGGAACTCAAAAAAAAGATACATGATAACCGGTATCTGGAAACGGCTATACAGCGTATTGCCCAGACTCTGACGAACGAACTCTTGCAGCAAAGGAACGGCCAGTATTCATGAGCGAAAACAAAGAAAACTCAAAACGCCGCAGAAGGCGCCGTCATCCCCGCAGGCCCGAAAACCAGCCCTCAGAACCCCTGCCCGAAAGGGAAACCCCTCCCTGCGCTCTGTGCGGCAGCCCCATACGCGATATACTCTCCGCGGTACTCCACAGGGAAACAGGAGAACCCGCTCACTTTGACTGCATAGCAAAAGAACTCCTCGGTAAGGAACCCCTCGCCGAAGGGGAGAAGTTCTCCTACCTCGGAAACGGCAACTTCGGCATAGTCCGGCAGGGCGGCGCGGCGGACCCTTCCAGCATCGTGATTCGCAAAAAAATCCAGTACGAGGACAAGGAAAAAGCCGCCTCCTGGCGCAGAACCCTCAGCATAAAAATCTGAAAGCCTACTCCTCCCCGCGTTCAAAATTTTTGAGCTTTTCCACAATAAGTTTTGCCCTGTTTTTTATAATCAGGGGAAAAGGCCCGTCCAGAAACTTAAGAAGCCCCAAGAAAATCCTCTCGTCCCTGATGCCCGGCGGAGCAGCACAGAGCCTGTCAAGGGCGAAGATAAAGGCGTAGGTGAGATGCGCGTCATGGGAAACAAGAATCTTTTTTTCAAGGATGCGGGTTAAAACTTCGATAATATCGCTGTCTATAAAGAAGGCTGTCTTTGCGAGGGCGGAAAGGGCATCCGAAAGAACCATGGGTTCATCATCAAAGCGCAGGACATCAAGGAGAATCTGAACGGAGCGTTCTCCGCCTATGTAACCCAAAACTTCGCAGGAAGCTCTCCTGGCTTCGGGAAAATCGCGGTTTGCGGGGGTTTTCCCCGCCGTGCTGCGGGCCTTTGTGCTTTCAAGCGCTATATGGCGCAGGATAAAAAGGATGTTTCTGTCTGCGGGGGAAATGCCGCCCGAGCGCGCCCTTCCGCCCAGGGTGTCCAAAACGCTCAGCTTGGACTGAAGCTCCGGCAGGGCTGCCTGGGCGTACAGAAGCTGGTCCTGCACGGGCAGTGTACCCGGAACAAACCAGTCTTCACCGGAGGCGGCCTCCTGTGCGTACAGGGAAAAAACTGTTATATGTATCAGAATGATTCCCGCGGCAAAAGAAAGAGCGAAACGAGGCATTGACACAAGTATACTACATCGCCTATACACACACAATATATGACGCGAGTTCTTTTTCCGGGTTCATTTGACCCTCCGACAAACGGGCACCTCAACATTCTCCACAGGGCCGCGAAACTCTGGGACGAGATTGATGTTGTTGTCGCCATGAACCAGTTAAAACGGTATACCTTTAGCGCGGAAGAACGCCGGGACATGATGAGCGTCCTTGTCAGTGACTACGCAAACATCAAGGTAACGCTCTGGGACGGGCTGATTGTGGATTACGCGGAAATGACGGGCGCGAAGGTCATTGTACGCGGCGTACGCGCCCTTGCGGACTTTAGCTATGAGTTTGAGCTTTCCATGACCAACAAGGGCCTCAAACCAGGCATAGAGACTATTTTTATACCCACAGACCCCCAGTATTTTGTCCTGCGTTCAAGCGCCATAAAAGAAATAGCCATGCTCGGCGGGGACATTTCTTCGATGGTGCCTCCCCTTGTAGCCGGGGCTTTGCGGGCAAAGCTCGCAAAATAAGTATGTGCGCAAGATAGCCCTCAGCATATAGGCTGTGTGGTTCTTTCTTTTCAAAAATAAAATTATATGATAGTATGAGGGAAGGGGGATTGTGTTATGCGGAAGCTATGTGCGGCTGCGGTGTGCGCGTTTTTCCTGTGCGGCGGCGTACTCTTTTCCCAGGAGAAGCCTCTTGCAACCTTTAACGGGCATACGCGGACAGTCTATTCGGCGGTTTTTAGTCGTGACGGAAAGAGGGCCGCTTCAGGGGCGGAGGATAATTCTGTCCGCCTGTGGGACGTGGAGCGCGGACGGGAGATTAAGATTTTTTGGGGCCATAACGGGGCTATCAATTCTGTGGCGCCCAGCCCGGACGGGAGGCGGCTGGCTTCAGGTTCCGATGATAATTTAATCATACTCTGGGATATGGAGTTGATGCAGGAAATGAAGACGCTGCGGGGCCACAACGAGGCTGTGCAGTCGGTGGCGTTTAGTCCGAACGGGGATTTACTGGCATCGGGGTCCTCCGATACTCAAGTCAAGCTGTGGAATGTGAGGCGGGGGCGGGAGGTTGGTTCGCTTTCGGGGCACACGGGTAGTGTACTCTGTGTTGCCTTTAGTCCTGACGGAAAGATGCTTGCTTCAGCTTCGGCGGACAGCACCATCAAGCTGTGGGACGTTTCAAAGAGCAGGGAATTAAAGTCTTTCGAGGGCCACGCGGGCAGTGTCCGGTCTGTCATGTTTAGTCCTGACGGCGCATTCCTTGCGTCGGCCTCCGATGATTCAACTGTTAAAATCTGGAATGTAGAAAGCGGGAATGTGGCGAAAAATCTTTTGGGGCATACGAACTGGGTTTTTTCGGCGGCTTTTAGCGGCGACGGCAAGCGTATTGTTTCGGCTTCGCGCGACAGGAGTCTCAAGCTGTGGGACTTCGCAAGCGGGCAGGAAGTCAAAACATTGTCGGGGCACAGTAACTATGTGCGTTCCGCGGTTTTTAGCCCTGACGGGCGGCGCATTCTCTCCGCTTCGGAGGATGCGACGCTCAAGCTCTGGGACGCTGAGAATGAGGGGGAATTTTCCGGCCACAACGGGGAGGTTCTTTCCGTGGCTTTTAGTCCTGCCGGAAAGTACGCGGCTTCTTCTTCGGGCGACAAGACTGTCAAACTCTGGGATGTGGACAACAAGGGGAAGCAGATGCGCACGTTATCCGGCCACACGGGCGCGGTTCTTTCGGTGGCCTATAGTCCTGACGGGAGGTTCCTGGCTTCCGCTTCATGGGATAAAACCGTCAAGCTCTGGAGCGTGGAGACGGGGCGGGAAATCCTGTCGCTCTCCGGCCATTCAGGGGTTGTCCGGTGTGTGGCCTACAGCCCTGACGGTAAGTTTCTTGCTTCGGCTTCCGACGACCATACGATTAAGCTGTGGGACGCGGGGAGCGGCAAAGAGGCGCTCTCGTACAAGGGGCACGAGGACGCCGTTTTGACTGTGGCCTTTAGCCCGGACAGTACAACTTTTGCCTCCGGCTCCGAAGACAACACCATTAAGCTCTGGGATGTGAAAACCGGCAATGAAATCAAAACTCTTGCGGGGCATCTGAGCATTGTCCTGTCCGTGGCCTTTAGCGCAGACGGCAAGCAGCTCGTCTCCGGTTCCTGGGATAACACTATACGCCTCTGGGACACGGCGAGCGGAAACACCGTCAAAATACTTTCGGGGCACAGCCACTACGTGCGTTCCGTGGCCTTTAGCCCGGATGACACTTTAATCGCGTCCGGTTCCTGGGATAAAACCGTAAGAATTTGGGACGCGGCGAGCGGCCGGGAGCGTAAATCCTTTATGGGGCACACGAGCGCCGTCCTGTGCGTAGCCTTTAGTCAAGACGGCAAGCTGCTCGCTTCGGGGTCGGAGGACAAAACCATTAAGCTCTGGGGCAGGTTGAAGGAGGAGCTGTAAGGCGGGAAGGGGATTGGGCGCATCTCTGCGCTTGTTTGCCTCCGGCAAAATAGCGCAAAGCCGGGCTTTGCGGGGCCTGGCCGCCGCTTCGCGGCGGCTGCTTCGCACCCCTCCAATCCCTTGCGCAGCCTGCCTCCGGCGCGTTTCGCGCCGGAGGCAGGCAAGCCCCACGGCCAAACAGAAACCTGAAAAACGCCCAAGACACAAACCCCCCGCCGCCCTTCGGGCGGCGGCGCAGAACTACTCCCAATAGAGCTTGGGAAAGTCCGAATCAAGGCCTCCGTTACCGTCGTCCCACCTGCCCGGTTTCCAGTACACGCCCGATGATTCGTCGCCGGGGTACTGCCATGGCCACCAAACGCCACTGTACATATCATCAACATCCAGAGGCCATTCCAGTGCGCTAAAGGGCGCGGCGTTATCATTATTGCCGGCTCCGCAGTTACC
>JAITGB010000019.1 GCA_031280945.1 Spirochaetales bacterium | reverse complement strand
TGTTATGGCGCAGACGGCTCCGGCTTTGGGTACGCGCTTTTTTGCGGCCGCGGGGGCTTCGGCTTTGCGCCGGGGGCTTGCGGAGAAACTTTTTTCCGCTGAGGAGGAGTTGTACGCTGCCCCGGCTTCTCTGGGCTGGGGTCTTCCTGAGATGGAAAAAGCGGCGATACAGGCGGGCCTTGAGGAGGTTCAGGTTTTCGCGGAATACTACGAGGAGGAGCGCCTTGTTTCGCGGGAAAACATTGCGGCCTGGTTCGGGCCTGTGTGGGAGAAGGCGGGCGCTCCGCCGGAAGGGGGCGGCTCTGTGAATTACGCGGCTCTTCTTGGGCCGCGCCTTGACGCGGGGGAGGCCGCGGAACTCAAAAAGTGGCTTGAGGAGAAGGTTGCGGGGGCTGTTCTTCCGTGGAAAAGCTGCACGGTTTTTGCCAGCGGCAAGGGGTAAGGGCCGGGGCATTTTTGTTTGGGCGCATTCCGAAATTTCCCGCCGGAGGCGGGAAATTCCAGACCGGGCTTTGCGGGGCTTCGGCATTGCCCTGCGGGCAATGCGCCTTCGGCCCCCTCCAATCCCTTGCGCAGGTAAGAATCCCTCCTCAGTTAAGGCGTGTATTGTGCAGGGAAAAATCCTCCAGTATACTGACTTGGAAGGAGTTTTTATGCCGTTAAAGATGATTACCAAGTTTTTGGCGGGGATTAACGCGAACACCCGCCCTGCGGAAATTGCCGCAGGCATAGCGTTTGGCTTCCTCCTTGCCCTGCAGCCGGGAATGACGGCGGCGCGGCTCGTTCTTCTTGCTCTTGCCTTTATGCTCAAAATCAATATGCCGGCTCTGTTTCTCTCGCTTTTTCTTTTTGCTCTGGGGGCTCCGCTTCTTGACGCGCCGTCGGGAATGATAGGCGGATATATTTTGGGGCTTGCGCCCCTGCGGGGAATTTTTACAACCATGTACAATATGCCGCTTGTGCCCTACACGAGGTTTAACGACACGCTCGTCATGGGCGGACTTGCCCTGGGGCTTGCGGCGTGGCTTCCGGTTTTTTTTATGTGTATAGGGCTCGTTAAAGCATACAGAAATACGCTGAGGGAAAAAATCGTCAACAACCCCGCTTTCAAAGCCTTTCTCAAACTGCCGCTGGTCAAAACCATCGCGGGCATTGTCCAAAAAGTTTTAAGCCTTACAGGCAGCATATAGGAGTGTGCGATGGCAGCGCCTTCAGTGTTCAGAAAAAAATATACGGAAAAAAAACTCACCGCGAAAATCTTGAACCGCGTGTATATTCCCCAGGACAGAAAGTGGCTCGCCTCCCTTTTTGGAAAAAACGAAGCGGGCCTGTATACCCTCACCACAGACTCCTTCTCCAAAGCCGATGAGAAAAAATTAAAGGCCCTCGCAAAATCCATAAAACAGAACAGGGGAATTATAAGCCGGCCCAAAGTTTTTATCGCTGCGGCGGTGATTATCCTTGTTTCCTGCGGTTATTATTTTTTCCGCAACATTCTCATCGAAAAAGCCCTTACCGCATCTTTGGAACTTGTTTTTCAGGCGCGGGCTTCTGTTTCGGGCCTCAACTTTGACCTCTTTGAGGCGAAACTTGAATGGTTTCATCTGGAAGTGGCAAACCGCGACCGCCCCATGAAGAATCTCTTTGAAACAGGACACTGCGAGGCCAACTTTAGCATGAGAAACCTTTTGAAGGCCCGCTTTGTCGTGGAAAACCTTGAAGCAAAAGACATACGCTGGAACACAGACAGAAAAACATCAGGAGCCCTGCCTGAGGCCCCCAAAAAAGCCGAAGCGGAATCAGGCGGTTTTCTCAAAGAAGCCGGAGAGTCTGTTGCCTCCGCAATCTCCTCCTTTGACGTAAAAGAAATTCTGCAAAGGGAATTCGACAAGCTCGCCTCCCCAAAAGCCGCCGCCCGCATCAAGGAAGACCTCCAGTCGCGCACAGCGTACTGGAAGGAAAAAACAGCGGCAGCGCGGGAAGAGATTCTTTCTCTTGAAACGCAGGCAAAAGAAATACGCGCCATTGACCCCAAAGCTGTAAAAAAGCCGGAAGAAATTATAAGCCTCCTTGCAAAGGTCAACGCGATGTACGCATCTGTGCGGAAAACATCGGAAGCCGCGCAAACCCTCAAAAAAGATTTTAACGAAACCCTCGATGCCGCTTCCCGCGCGAAGAGCGAGCTTCAAAAAGCGGTAACGGCGGATTACGCCTACGCAGCCTCCCTTGTGAGCCTTTCGGGAAATTCCGCCCTCTCCCTCGCATCAGGACTTTTTACGGACTTCGCCGCCGAACATCTGGGAGTGTGGTACACCTACGGCATGAGGGCGGTAGAAATAGCGCGCAGTCTTCCCAAAAGCGAAAAAACCGAAGAAAAAGAAGAAGACCCGTCCAAAGTTGCGCGCTACGGACGCATCGTCCTTTTTCCCGTAACGGACAATCTTCCCAAACTCTGGATAAAACGCATAGCTTTTAATACCACGGGAAACGCGGAACAAAAAGTTGACGGAACCGTAACAGACATAACAGGCTCGCCCGACCTCATAGGAAAACCCGCGGCCTTTAACGCCTCGGTCGGCCTTGACGGAAAAAACTTTACCCTCGAAGGCGCCATAGACATGAGGCGGGCCGCCGAAGCGAACGCGGACATGAAGCTCACGGCGAGCGGGCTTCCCATCACCATCAAGCTGCCAAAACCCGTTCTTTCAATCAGCTCACTGGGAGGCCCCTTAAACGTGGGAGCCTCCATGCGTATTCTCCGGGCCGGAGGCATGACAGGAGAGCTTGCGGGAAACATCTCCTCACCCAAAGTCCAGCGCGGAAATGAACGCGACAAAATCTCCGACACGGCGTATTCGGTTCTCTCCTCGGTACGCAATTTTGACGTTGCGGCCCGCTACTCCGTGGGAGGAGAGCGCGGATTTGGCCTTGAGTTTTCTTCCTCCGTGGACAAGGCCCTGCGGGACGGTTTTCGCCGTTACCTCAAAGAGCAGGAAGGAGTGTACAAGGCTTTGATGCAGGAAGAAGTAAAAAAGAGGCTCGCCTCGTACATAGCGGAAAACGAAAACCTGCAAAAAGGCATTACTCAGCTTCAAAAACTCGTGGGGGACAATATCACGGATATAGACGCCTACAGGAAACTTTTGGACGACAAGAAAAAGAGCCTCGAATCCCAGTCGGACGCGCTGAAAAAACAGGCCGCGGACGCTCTTTTAAAGGAAGCGCAGAAGAAACTCCCCGGCCTGCCCAAACTGCCCGGGCGGTAAAATCCGAAGGCCGGGGCGGGGCCGCCATGCCGCGCGGCTACCCCGCCGTGCGCTCCGGGCACTCCTCCGGCGGGCTTTCCTCGGCGGGCCCCACAGGTTCCGCCGCGCCGCGAACCCTCACGATACCGGGAAGGCGGGCGTAATTTTTTCCCCAAAAAAAAGCAAAGAGCGTAGAAGCGCTAAAACCCGCAAAGCCGGAAAGGGCTCGCGGAAGCTCTTCGCTTGTTTCAAAAATATAGCCTCCCATGAAATAAGAAACCGCAAAACCAAGAACAGGCAGGCCGAAAACGCGGAGGCCCGCCTTCAGAGCCCCAAAAGCCGGAAAAGAAAATTCCGCGTAATCTCCCGTTTTCAGGGGAAGGCCCGTGCTGTTCCGGGCCCCAATCTCCCGCCCCCGGGCCCCGCAGAAATGTCTCCCGCAGCCCTGGCAGGACAGGGAGGGCTGTACCATAAGGGTAACGCGGGAACCCTCAATCTTCGTTACCCTGCCTGTCTTTGTCATGCGGAACCTCCGTTACAGGGAACTTTACAATCTCAATCCCCTCGGCCCTGCCGTCTTCGCCTATATCAAAAATAACGCCTTGAAGCTCCAGTGCATCCCAGGCGTCCTTTGACCTCTGCGGAACCTGCGTCAGGAATTTCCGCAGCTCGGTTTCCTTGTCAAGACCGCCCACGCTGTTTTGGCTTCCCGTCCTGCCGCAGCCGGAAATAACAGCCGTGCCCCGGGGAAAAATTTTGGCATCCGCGGTGAGGACGCGGCCATGAGTGCCCGCCACAGCGGAAACAAGCCCGTCCGCCACGTAAAACATCGAGTATTTTTCCGCCGTAGAAGAAGCGTGAAAATCAAGAACAATAGCGTGAGTCTCCTCGCGTATGCGCGAAACAATCTCCGGCAAAAAAGTGTAGGGATTACTCAAATGAGTACGGCTAAACCCCGACTGCCCCAAAAGGCAAATCACGGCAATTTTCCTCTCCCCCGCCTGGTACACTCTCCAGCCCCGCCCCGGATTACCCGGCGGATAATTCGCGGGCCTGAGAATATACGGCGCGAGATTGATATGCGGCGCCATATCTTTTTTGTAGTAAATACACTCACCGCCCGTAAGAACATCTATGCCCAGCTTGCGCAGATACACGGAATGATTCTTGCCCAGCCCGAACCCGCCTGTCGCGCCGTCCGCATTGGCGATAACAAAATCAATGCCCCTCTCTTTTTTAACGGCGGACACAGCCGACTTAACGCAGAAAATCCCCGCCTTTCCCACAATGTCGCCGATAAACAAAACACGCATACCACCGCGAGCATAGAAGATTTCCGCCCTTTGCGCAATCCAACCGCGGACATAGTACCTTCATCATCTCTCCTTGAAGAGCCTAAAAAAGAAGAGCAGCCTCCTGTATATTGGCCTTGGTGTACAGTACAGGAGCATCCGAGGTATAGATTTGCCCCGAAGGAAGAATCGTATACTCGCCCAATTTGCCCGCGGAAAACACCGCCGCAGGTTCGGGAGAAACCCCCTCCATCTTTTCGTTCCACACGAGGAAGGCCGCCATATACCCCTGAAGAGTCGGATTCCACAGGTAGAAACCCCCACACGTACCATCAAGAACAAACTCCTCCATCTCGGAGGGCAGCCCCACGCCCGTTATTTTGATTTTCGCGGCAAGACCCAGTTCCCGCACAATAGAAGAAGCGGCCAGAAGCCCCACCGTAGTCGGCGCGATAACCCCCCTGAGATTAGGATGCTTTCCGATAAGCTCCCGCATAGCCTTGCGCGAAGCCTCCCTCTCTTCCTTGCCGTACACAATATCAACAAGCCGCATCCGCGAGTATTTGTGTTTTTTAAGCTCTTCGCGCATAAAGGCAATCCACGTATTTTGGTCAGGAGCCTCCCGAGTAGCCGAAAGAATAGCGAACTCGCCCCTATACCCCATCTGGGCCGCAAGAAACTCCACCTGAGCCGCCCCCAGAACATCAAAGGGGACAGGCAAAATCGCCGCGTCCCTGTGGGCCTCGCTCCCCGGAATATCCTGATTGATACTGTACACGCGCACACCCGCAGAGCGGGCCTTGTCAAAAGCCCCGTTCAAACCCGTATCGGAATTCGCCGCTATAAATATCGCGTCAGCCCCCGCCTTTACAGCCTCCTCAATATAGGGAAGCTGCCGCAAAGCCCCCGCGGTGTCCGGCCCCGTGTAGACAAAGTTGAAATTATTTTCCCCCAACTGGCTGATGGCGTTGTTAAAACCAACCGCCAGGGCCTCAAAGTAGGAATTCCCCATGTTTCTGGGAATAAAGTAAATTGTAATACGCTCCCCGCCTTTGTCCTGAGCCCCCCGCCCGCCCGGGGACGAAGACGAAGAACCCCCGCCGGAACAGCCCGCAAAGCCCGCAAGAAAAAAAACGCCGCACACACACAGCGGAAAGAAAGAGCCCCCCGGAAAAAACCGGAAAGAACGAAAAAACCCAAACGCCGAAAAAAGCCTGACCCCCCCGCGTGTACGCATACAAAACCTCCCCGATAGCCCCCTCTTACGAAGGCAGATTCCAGTTAAAAAACCGCCAGTAGGGCTCCGCCGCCCTCTTTTTGAAGTCCGCGATAGACGCATCGTTCCACTCGTAAATGCCCCTGCCCGTCTTCATGCCCAAAGTCCCCGCCCTCACCTTGCTCACCACCATATCCGGCGAAACCCTGCCCGCCGCAAGATGAGGATACAAATAGTTTTGCAGCTTCTCCAGCATATCCATACCATAGGCATCGTGATGTTCAAAAATCCCCACGTTGGTATACCGGGGCATAAAACTGAACATGAGAGTCTTGTCAATCTCCTCCGGCTCCGCCAGCCCATTGTCCACCATAAACATAGCCTCGCGCAGGAGGGCGTGGTGCAGCCGGTTTGCGATAAACCCCGGAGCGCTCTTTTTCATAACGCACACCCTCCGCCCGCAGGACTCAAGAAAATCGTACACGAGCTTCACAGCCGCCCCGTCCGTAACAGCGCTCTTCACAATCTCCACAAAAGGCACAACGTGCGGAGGATTAAAAGGGTGCGCCACGAGAACCTTTTCCGGCCACTTCTTCACGCCCCTCACAAGGTCATCCGGAGACAAAGCCGAAGTCGCCGAAGCAAGCGCCCGGATTTTCCCGCAAGTCCCCTCAAGCCTCTCGTATATAGCGAACTTCTCCTCAAGGTCCTCAGGCACGCACTCAAAAACAATCTCCGCGTCCGCAAGCGCCCCATAGTCCGTACTATAGGAAACAAGCGCGCGGCAGGCCGACCTCTCTCCCGCGCTCACAAGACCCCGCCCCTCAAGAACATCGTACAAAGCATCGTAGGCCCCCATAAAAACCCCCGCCTCCCTCCTGCCCAGCACAGTCGTCCTGTACCCGTTCCCCGTAAAAAGCGCCGCAAGGCTCGACCCAATCGCCCCCATGCCCACAATCCCAATCTTCACATCTAAAGTCCCCATTCGTTCCTCCCTGCACAATCCGCCAAAAGTATAAACTCATTCCCCCCGCAATGTGAAGTAGAGAAAAAAACGCGGGCGTGGCTTTTTAGAATTCTGAATTTGGGCGCCTTTTTTCCCTGCGGGAAAAAACCGGGCTTTGCGGGGCTTCGCTATCGCTCCGGTCTTTTCGTGCCGTTGGCCCGAAAAGACTAAACCCCTCCAATCCCTTGCGCAAGCCCGTGAGCGCCGTGCGCGAGGCGCACGGCGCTCACGGCGAAGACCCGCAGGCTACAGCGATTTTACCGGAATAAAAAAATCTTTGCACTTTTCAACGCGCACCGAAAAACATCTCTCAAGAATTTCCGGCGTGAGTGTGTCCGGGGTTTTTCCCGAAGCAAAAAGAGAGCCGTCCTTCATAACAAGAACGTAATCCGAATACCGGGATGCGAAGTTGACATCGTGCATAACGGCAATAATTTTTTTGTTTCCTGTAACGGCCAGAGCCGACAGAAGCTCAAGAGTTTCGAGCTGACCCGCGAGGTCAAGGTGAGCCGCAGGCTCGTCAAGAAGAATGAGAGGGGCATTCTGGGCCAGGGCCTTGCACAAAATGATTTTCTGCCTCTCTCCTCCTGAGAGCCTGTGCATATCCCTTTCCGCATAGTCCTCCATGCCCAAAAGGGACAGGGCCTCCCGCGCTTTTTCCACCGATAGCCGTGAGATTTTTCCCAAAAGGCTTTTTTCTCCCTGTACGCCAAGAAGAACAAAATCAAGGACGGAAAGCGAAAAACTAAAAGACAGGGACTGCGGAACATAGGCCAAAATCTTTGCAGGGTTGAAAACGCGGTTCATAACTTCGCCAAAAACCGAAACCCTGCCGCAGGCCCCGGTGAGTATTCCCGCCATGAGTTTTATGAGGGTTGTTTTTCCGCAGCCATTGGGCCCAATCACGGAAATAAACTTTTCTTCCCGCGCGG
>JAITGB010000244.1 GCA_031280945.1 Spirochaetales bacterium | reverse complement strand
TTGAGCCGGGAGGGGCGTATGATTATTCTGGAGTTGGGTAAGTTAAGCCGGGAGCAGTGCGGGGCTATTCTGTCTTTAATCCGGGCTTTTAGGACGTGAACGGGTTTTTACCTAATCTTGCAGCGTACAGCTTTCTGTGGGGTGTTCTCCCGCCCCGGCGAAGCCGGGGCGGGGAGGCCGCGCCGCCGCATGGTTTTGCGAGCAAAACCATGCGGGGGAATAGGTCCGTGCGGGATTTTGCTGGAAGCAAAATCCCGGCTTGCGCAAGGGATTGGAGGGGTGCGAAGCAGCCTTGCGGAGCAAGGCCGAAGCGAAGCGCAGCCCCGCAAAGCCCGACTTTGCGTTTTTTTGCCTCCGGCAAAAAAACGCGGAGATGCGCCCAAATTCTGAAAATACAAGAGAAGAATTTATACCCTTGATACCCCGCGCTGTGCGGGGGTATAGTGGGGCATCCTATGAGAATACCGTGTGCGAGTTTTTTTTCCCGTGTGCTTTCCCGGAGGCTTTTTGTTGTTCTGGGGGGCTGCGCTGTGGCGGCGGGGCTTTTTTACGCTGCGGCGTCTTTTCGGGGCCTTCAGGATACTCTTGTGCGGGAGCTGCGGCAGTCGCGTGAGGAGACGGACAGGCTTGCGGGGAGTTTGCGGCTTCTTGCGGGCGACAGCAACGAGGCGCGTATGGCCCTGGGGCTTCCTGCGCGGGCGTACCCTGAGCTTGAGGATTTTGAGGGGGAGGGGGTTCGCGGCGAGCGGGAGGGGCGTGATGGCGGGGCGAGGCTTCTTCCGTATTATCAGGCGGTTGAGCTTCTTCTTTCCACGGGTGCGAAGAACGAGAGGGACAGGCGTTTTAATGAGTTTCTCTCTTCGGAGGCTCTTGCTGTTCTCCTGCAGCGGGGGGGCTACAAGGCGCAGCGTGAGGGGGCTTCTGTTACCTGGGTGAAGGGCGGGAGGCCCTGGTTCAGTTTTTTTCAGACTGCCGGCGGTTTTGCTGTGCGGTCTTTTAAGGGGGGGGAGTTTGCTTTTACGGGGCCTGAGGCGGGGGTTTTGGATTTTATCGAGAGTGAGGGGGCATCTCTTGCGTCTCACTTTGCGGAGATTGAGGCGGCTTCGCGGCGTTTTTACGGGGCTGTGCGGGAGGCTTCTTTTACCGAGGGCCTGAAAAACGCGGGGCTTTTTCTTGAGCCATTGGCTGATTCGGGGGAGGAAATCCGGGCGCGGCTCACTTTGACTTTGGAGAGGGACCTCCTCAAGCTGAGTTTCGGCCTTGACAAAAAAACGGGTGAGTTTTTTATTGGGGAACGTCGGTACGCGGATTTTGCTTCTTTTTACGCGGCGCTTTCTCCTGCGGTGGCGGCGATTGATATGAGGGGCGCGGACGCTTTGACTGTGGAGAGGGTCGAGCGGGAGATGCGGCCTCTTTTTGAGGATTCTTCTTTTGCGGCGTACCTGGGCTCAAAGGGGCTTTCGCTTTCCTCTGTGCCGCAGGACGATGAGGAGTACGTGTACTATGATTTTTTTACCTCTTCGGGTAAGAGGGCGGGGTCTCTTGGGATTCAGAAAAAATTCGGTGAGATTTACCTTTTTGACGATGAGTATGTTTCTCTGGGGAGCCTAAAAACTATTGGGCTGAAGGCCGTTTCGCGGGGTTCCGCAGGGGGGCAGGGCGCGGAGGCAAAAAAAAAACAGTTCTCCTCCCTTGAACTTCCGGTAGACTCTTCTTCCCTGTCTAGATTTTCTTCGCCGGGGCGTACTGTTCTTATTGCGGGCGCGCACGAGCGCATGGCTGATACTATTATCATTGCTACTATACTGGAGGAAGGGCCGTGCATTAATCTTTTGAGCCTGCCCCGCGACCTTTTTTACAAGAACAGGAAAATCAATTCAATTTATTTCCGATATGGGCCGGAGCGTTTTATGCGCGAGGTAGCGGATATTACGGGGCTTGCGATAGACAATTACGTTATAATAGATATGTTCGCTTTTATCGATGTGATTAATATTTTGGGCGGTATAGATATTACTCTTGCGGAGGCTCTTGTTGACCCTACCTATCATGTGCGCGACAACGGCAGGTGGTCTACTCTTTTTTATCCTGAGGGAACGCACCACCTTTCCGGGGTTGAGGCCCTGCGTGTGGCGAGGTCGCGGCATTTTACGTCTGACTTTGGGCGCTCCCGGCGGCAGCAGCTTATTCTGGCTTCGATTAAGGAGAAACTGAAGAGCCTCGGCGTGTCGGATATGGGGACGCTGTATGAGCTTGCGGGAGTTCTCTCAAAGTACGTTGAGACGAATTTTACTTCCTATGAACTTGTGCGGGATTTTGTGAAGTACAGGGACGCGGGTATCCGCTCACAGACTGTTCTTGATACGACAAATGTTCTGTATTCTTCCTATACAAATTTGAAACACATGAACCTGAGTGAAGAAGAGGTTGACGAGGAGTTTGACAAGGGGGCGTACATTCTTCTTCCCCAGGGGGATGATTGGGCGGCCCTGCGCGGGTTTGTCCGCCACCGTATGAACGGCTCTTCCTCATGAAGCGTTTCTGGCTTGAAACCTACGGCTGTCAGATGAACAAGGCGGAATCCTCCGCTCTTGAGAGCGAGATGCTCAACGCGGGCTGGATTCCCGCTTCTTTTCCCGAAGAGGCTGACCTTGTTATTCTGAACACCTGCAGCGTCCGCGCAACGGCGGAAGAGAGGATTTGGGGCAGGCTGGGGCGGTTTAAGGCCCTCAAGGAGAAACATCCCTATACTCTTGTTGTTATGGGCTGCATGGCACAGAGGCTCAAAGGGGCTATTCAGGAAAGATTTCCCGCTGTTGATATGGTTGTGGGTTCGTTTCAGAAGGGGGCTTTTTCGCTCATGCTGGGGAGGGCGGCTTCCGGCAAGAGGGACGCGGAACTGGCGGGGTTTACGGGAGGGGAACCTTTCGATGCGTCTTTGCTGCCGGACATGAGGCTTCAGGAGGAGGGGCGCTTCAGCTTTGCGAAGAGGCACGCGAAAAAGGGGGATTACAAGGCCCTTGTTCCCATTATGCACGGCTGCGACAATTTTTGCTCCTACTGCATTGTTCCCCATGTGCGGGGCAGGGAGGTTTCCCGCGAGCCTAAGGCTGTGTACGCGGAAATAGGGGAGCTTCTTGAGGGCGGGGTCAAGGAGATTACCCTTTTGGGGCAGAACGTGAACTCCTACAGATTCGGCCTTCGCGGCGGGGAAGAGCCCTCCGGGGCAGGAGAGCGCGGCCCTGCGGAAAAAAGGGATTTTGTTGATTTTCCCGCCCTTATAGACGGAATTTTCCGGCGTTTTCCCGGCCTGCCCTGGCTCAGGTTTCTTACATCCCACCCGAAAGATTTTTCCGAGGCCCTCGCGGAGCGTTTTAGCGTCTATTCCGGCCTGTGCAGGCATATACATCTGCCTGTTCAGCACGGTTCCGATACAATTTTGAAGGCAATGAACCGACAATATACAAGGAGCGTATATCTTTCTCTTGTTGAGAGAATACGCGAAAAAGCGCCCGGCGTTCTTCTGGGGACGGATATTCTTATTGGGTTTCCCGGGGAGACGGACAGGGATTTTAAGGAGACCTTAACTCTGATGAGCGAGGTTCAGTTTGACGACGCCTTCACCTACTACTACAACCCCCGCGAGGGAACCGCGGCCTGTGCCCTTGAAGATACGGTTCCCGAAAAGCTCAAGCTCGAAAGGCTGAAAGAAGTGATAGACCTCCAGCGCGGCATAAGCGCGGCCAAAAAGAGAAAGAGGCTGGGCCGGACGGTGAAGGTTCTCGTGGAAGAGGTTTCCAAAAAAAAAGAAGGCGAACTCCTTGCCCGGACTGAAGGGGACGAGATGGTTGTGTTCCCCGGTGAGTCTTCCCGCATAGGCGGTTTTGCCACGGTTCATCTGGAAGAACTGCGCGGCGCGACTTTTTACGGCCGGGAGGTTCCTTCGTAAATGAAAAACTTTTTCTCGTATGGGCACGCGGCGCGCCGCGTGCCGGCGTTTATTCTTTTTGTTTCGGTATGCGCGGGACTGTGGGCAGGCCCCCGGGAAACTGCCCGCGAGCTTGAACGGAAGGGTTCATACCCTGCGGCGGTTTCCGCCTACGAGGAATGGCTTAAATCGAATACCTCATCGCCCGACTGGGCTTCTATTCTTCTCCACGCGGCGGACATTCATCCTGAGGTGAGGGCGGCCATAGCTCTTTTGGAAAAATACGCCCCCTTTGCGCCGGACGCGGCGGTGAAAAGAAACATTTTCGCAAAAACCGCGGCCCTCTGTGAAATTTCGGGTGAAATCGCAAAAGCCCAAAAACTTTTTGAAGACGCGTATGCTGCCGCGCCCAGCGAGGCGGCAATGCCGCATCTCTACGCTTCTGCCCGCCTTCTTTTTGAACTAGGCGAACTGGATAGAAGCGAAAAGTTTTTGAGAATCGTTTCCGGTTACGGAAAAGACCTTGTTCTGAAAAAAAAAGCGGCTTTTCTTCACGCGCGCATCTTCGCGGCGCGGGGGAACGGGCTGCAGGCCCTGGGGAGCGCGGAAGAGCTTACCTCTTCGGCGTATAGCCCTGATGACAACGAGGCCATTCTTCTTTTTGTGTATTCTCTTGCGCACAGCCTGAACAGGCAGGAGGAAAAGGAGAGGGCCCTTGCGCGTCTTGGGCGTGAATACCCCGACAGTCCCGAACTGCGGCTCGCCCTTCTGACGCCGGGTGTGCCCGCTTCCGTTATGCCCCTGCCCACGGCATCAAGCCTGCTGAATCCCTTTGGGCTGGCAGAAGAATCACCCGCCCTCGCGGGAACGCCGCCGGCCTCCGCGGGCAAGGAAGCAGCTCCGCCAGGGAGAGAAGCCGCATCACCGCCTCCTGAGGCGCTGGCAACGGTGGCCGCGCGGACAGAAACTCCTCCCGGACAGGGAGGGCTCGTTTCTCCAACCCAGACGGCGGACTCCACGACTTTGGGCATACAAACAGGTTCCTTTTCCCTGCGGGAAAACGCGGACTACATGGTCCAGGATTTGACGCGGCTTGGTTTCCCGGCTGTGGTGAAGGAAGAACGCGGCAGAACCGGAGCTCTGATTTATAAAGTCGTAGTACCTGTTGCCGCAGCTTCCTCCGAACAGGAGGAAGTGCAAAAACTCCTCATACAACTGAAAGAAAAAGGGGTTGAAGGGTTTCTTCTCTTTTAAGAGCCTAATGTGTGCGCTTCGACAATCTGCTGGAGGCGGATTTCTCCCAGAGCTTTTACGTCCACGCCGCTTGCTTTGAGTTCGGCGGGCTGGAGAAAAAGAGTGCGCAGAATCTGTCTGCCCTGTTTTTCCTCGTTCAGGGTAAGCCTATACGTCCTCTGGAAATCAACGCGGCCGTTATTTTTAAGAAACTTCATTTCCAGAATAAGGCCGTGAAAAGAGTATACCGCGTAGCCGCCGGAGGATTCGCTTCCGTTCTCCTTCATTGTAAAACGCGGCGGGGAAAAATAAATTTCCATGCCGTTTTCATTTTTGTAGAGACCGGAGAGCCTGACAGGTTCAAGCGCTGTCCCCTGAAACTTTGAAGTAAGGTAAGAAGCCTGCATTTCCCCGGTGAGTCTTTTGTACTGGCCGTCCCAGCCTTCCTCGCCCTTTACGGCAAGCTCGAAGCTGTCCATGCCGGAAACAGAAACCGAAAGCTGCTTCGTTATATAGGGAAGGGATTCGTTTGCGCAGTTGAGGTACATTCCCCGGTAAATCGTCCTGTAGGAACTCTGCCACAGAAAAATCTCTTCCATGCTGCCGTTAAAGAAAATGATTCTGCGTTCCTTGACGTCGAACTGAATAATTTCGCCTGATTCTGTTCTGTACCAAAATCCGCCCAGAAAAACCTCGAACTCTTCGACCCCTTTAGCGAAAAGCTCGGCAAGGCGTTTCTCCGCGATGGTCTGTCCCGCGAGCCTTTCCCGCTTTCCCTGAATGTAAGCTCCTTTTTCGTGGCTCCAGAACCAGCTTACCTTGAGGAGGTCGTTGATGTTTTCCGATGAAGTATCATTTTCGTACACGGCAAGGGAAAAACTCTCGTCGTTGCGCTGCAGGAGCCTGTATGCCTCGGAGCGGGGTTTTTGTTCCACTTCTATGTTTCCGGCGGAAGACAGGGCCGCTATGCGGGTGTAGTAGATGCCGAACCCCTGCGGCGGCAGGGTTTTGCGGAAAACGTCAAGGGTCTCCTCGCCCCGTCTCCCCCGTCCGAAGCAGAGAACTTCAGGGATATGGTCGCCCAAAAGGTCCACAAGCTCCAGCGAGAAAGAGCGGGCGTTTGTGGCCCGCGTTTCGGTTTCCCAGGCGGGAACGTAGGCGTTTCGCACGTTGTCGAAATCCGCCACGATAATGCGGATTTTGTCTTCCGGGTCGTTCTTTTTTTTGAAGACTATGATTTGTTCTTCCATTTGGTCTATGTCGAGGTTTGCGTTTACGACCTGGAGCGGAAGAAATTCCTCCGCGAGGGGAATCCTGATTTGGCTCAAGGGGCCGGACAAGGGGTCATCGGAGAGAAAAGAACCGGCGGCGGGAGAACTTGCGGCGCGCGGCGGGACGGAGGCTTTCTGATTTTCGGCGCGGTTTTCCCCGGCGCAGGCGGCGAGAAGGAAGGATGCAAAAATCAGCGCGCTTAAGAAATTCCTGAAGTTTTTTGCGGGTTTCTTCACGTTCATTTTTATAGCCGAATTCTTTGCGGAATTCAAGCCGCGGCTCAGGGCCAGCACGCTATGGCTCAAGGGGTCTATGGATTTACTTTTTTTGAAGATTTATGGCGCATTTTTTGACGCTGCGCGTCAAAAAACCGGGCTATCCGCTCCAATTCCTCAAAAAGCCTTCGGCTTTTCTGCGGGATTTCCGCTTCTATCCCTTGCGCCCCACGGCCCGCGCGCCGCTTCGCGCCGCGCGCAGGGCCTGTAACCCATAGCCGGCCCCTTACCGGGAATTATTGTTACTTTTTTTGAAATTAGCTAAAGCCGCTATAACGATAGGAGCAATACCGCCAATAGCGGCGGTTATGGCTGCGCCCTCAACGCCCCG
>JAITGB010000196.1 GCA_031280945.1 Spirochaetales bacterium | reverse complement strand
GAAGAAACTCATGCAGGGGAGGAGAGCTATCCACTGTCAACAACTTAAGAAAATGGGCGCATTTTTTACGGCCACAGGCCGTAAAAAACCGGGCTATCCGCTCCAATCCAGCGGATTTTGCTGTGCAAAATCCGCAAGGATTTCCGCTTCTATCCAGGCTGCATGGACGAGCAGCAATCCCAACGGGATTGCGACCAGTCCCTTGCGCAGACAAGAAACTCCCCCTATGCTGGGGCTCCGCCAGAAGCCGGCAGAGGGCGAAGTACGGCTGCGCCATACTTCGCCCTGCTTCAATAAACAGGAAGCGCCTTAATCGACGTATTCAATGCACCAGCGGTCATACTGGGCAACTGGAGAGATGAAAGTCTTGATTTCAAGAACAGCATCAATGCTGACAATTTTGTCTTGATGCGTCCTGTACCATACGCCGCCTTCCAATTCGTTCATGTCTTTCACAAAGGAACCGGTACGGCTTGCATAGATGGTCTTAACCTGCTCCCCGGGCTGAGGCGTGTAAAATTTGATTTTCTCAACTTGAGCCGCCATAGCATTTGTAACATCAACAGGTTTATACGTTGTGCAGGACGCAAAACCAAGTGTGATTACCGCCCCAATGGCAATAATCCCCAGAATTTTTGTAAGTTTCCTCATGGAAACCTCCTTAAATGCCCAGCATGAAGCTGGAGAGTTGTTTTCCTCCCTAATAAATAGAGGAAGATTTAGGGGTAAAAAGGGTCTATCCGCAAGGAGGATAGGCTCTCTCCCTTTATCAAACTTATAGTGTTGTTTTTCAGTAGAAATGTCAATACCTTTAGTGTGTTGTACTGAAAAGCTAATCATCTACCATAAAGAGGCTATGATTGGGCTTTTATATGACAAATATCAGAGATGTACTGGCTTTTAATCTGAAGAGATTCAGGCAGGCGCGGGGCTGGAGTCAGGCTTTCTTGGCTGAAAAAACCGAGACTTCAACCAATTATATTGGAATGTTGGAGAATTCTGTCAAATTTCCCTCTTCCGAAATGATTCAGAAGCTATCTTGTGCGCTGGGGATTGACCCGACAGACCTCTTTTCGCGGCAGCTTGACCCTTTGATAACCATGAGAACCTGCCAGAAGGCGGCTTTGGAGGATATGTATGAGCTTCTGGGCCGCCTTGTTGCCGAGAAAATACGAGAACTGGAAGAGAAAAACTGAATTTGCTGATTTTGTGGGGACGCTGGAGGGGAAGCGCCCGGGCGTCCGCCGTGGCGGAGCCACGGCGGACGGGTTGTGCCGCCGCATGGTTTTGCGGAGCAAAACCATGCGGGGTACTATCAAGGGGCCGGGCGCGAAGCGCCCGGGCTTCGGGCCTTTGGCGCGCAAGGGGCTGGTCGCAAGTCCTTCGGACTTGCTGCTCGCCCATGCAGCCTGGATAGCAGCGGAAATCCCGCAGAAGCCGCGAAGCGGCTTTGAGGAATTGGAGCGGATAGCCCCCCTCAAAAACGCGATTAGGGCTGTAACCACGTATTGCTGCACTACGGACTTAGCCTAATTCTGCGAATAGCTAAAATCCGCGTTTTATCGGGCTCAGGGTTTTTGCGGCGCAGCCGCAAAAATGCGCCCGCAGAGGGACTCAAAGCGGAACGTTTTTACGCTGTTTCTACGTGGATGCCTTTACGTTTGAAAATTTCGAGGGTTTCCTCGTGCCCTTCGGGAGATACGGCTTGTACGGCGTTGCCGAATACCGTTACTTTGGGCGCTATCGCAAGCGCGTCGAGGGCGGTGGCTTGTACGCAGAAGTCGAGGGCCAGTCCGCAGATGTGTATTTCCTCGGGGCGGAGATTTTCGACCATGGCATAAAAGGGCGTTTTTTGCCTGTCCTCCGTTGTGAAAACGCTGTAATTTTCGCGCGCCGGCTCACGGCCCTTGTCGAAAATGGCGTCAACGCGGCTCGTGTCGAAATGTAGTTCGGCGCCGGCGTGTCCTGCGACACAATGCACGGGCCACAGAACTTGTTTTCCATAGGGGGCGGCGGCTACATCGAAGGGTTTTTTTCCGGGCCAGCTCGCGGCGAACGATATGTGATTCGGCGGGTGCCAGTCGCGCGTGGCGATACGAAAGGTAAAACGGCTGCTCGAAAGGAGTTCTTCGATTTTTGTTCTGATTTTTTCCCCGCCGGAAACGTAGAGGGCTCCTGAGGGATGGGCAAAGTCGAACTGATAGTCTACTACGATGAGAAGTGTGCGGGTGTCCATGTGTTTCTCCTTCGCTTTCTTCCCGGCGGGAGCGCTTACGGCGCGGGCGGAGCTTCGCCGGCGGCGGGAGCCTGTTCAGCGTGAACGGGAGCTTCTCTGCCTCCGGCGGGCGGCGCGGCCTGTACGGGGGGAGCGGGCCGGGGCGCCAGCGCGGGAGATGAGTCTTTGCGCTTGGGGGTCTGCCTGAGGTAGTCGTTGAGCATCAGTTTGAAGCTGATGGGAACGGCGGATTCCTTGAATTCTATCGCAAACGCGGAAATATCCTTACGGCCTTCAACAGGGTCTGAGCGCAGAACTTTTCCTTCAATAACAAGCCCTTCGGGGTTATCTTCAAGCTCCAGGTGCATCGTAACTTCTTTGTCCACGATAAACTTGGCTACCCCCATAATTATGACCTTTGCGCCGGAAAAACACAGGTCGCGGACAATGCCTTTGCGGGGAACCCCCTGCACCAAAAGGGTCGTTTCTTTGGCTTTGAGGCCCATCTTCCGCATAACGTCCTGCGTGAGGATAATGCGCTCGTCCCTTCGTTTCTTGGAATTGACATTCGCGTCCAGAAGCTCGCCCAGGGCGTTAATGAGGTCGTCCGGCGGCCTCTGCGTAAAAGTCAGGGTAAGGAGATTGAGGTCGGGATTATCAGCTCCGTAGGGGGCCGAGGAAGAAATCTTTGCGCTGACGTAAAAGGCTGTGGTTTCGTTTTTGTCCGCCTGAAAGCCGAACCTGAGCGAAACCATATTGTTGGCCTTGCGCGTAACTTCCAGAATAGGCGACTTAACGTTGACGATGATTTTGGCCGAAACCATGGAACTTGAATAGATAATGCAGGGCCACTGATACCCCAGGCACTTGAGGAAAACCTGTTTTCCTACAAGTTTAATTGCCTTGAGTACCTCCCGCGTAAAAGTAACTTCTATGGCAGAATAGTCCGCGTAATACCGCGACGTCTGCTGGCTTGTAACAATGGACATAACTCTCTTAAGCAGTGTAAGATGAGCGGAGCAAAATGTCAACCTTGGGCTTTAAGGAGATGGTATGCCCTCTGTTTTTATTATGTGTAATCCCTTAGCGGATATTTTATTCAAGTCCCCCGCGGAGCTTCCCGGAGAGCTTGGAGCATCACCCGGCAGCATGAACCTCGTTGACTCAGGCGTAATAGACAAAATCCTTGCGCACGGACTTACAGGGCGCCGCGTACCCGGAGGAAGCGGAGCGAACACCGCGCGGGGGCTTGCATGGCTTGATAACGGCGAAGGCCGCATACAAAAACCCGCCTTTTTGGGCTCCGTAGGAGACGACTCGGAGGGCAGGGCCTTTGAAGAACTCCTTAGTCAGGCCGGAGTAGAGTCCCACCTTGCCGTAAAACGCGGAGAGCCCACAGGAGTTTCCGCCATACTCGTCAGCCCCGACCATGAACGTACAATGTTTACCAGCCTCGGAGCCTGCCGCCTTTTGGACGCGGAAGACGTTCCCCTTGACGCGGTAAAAAACTCCGCGTATATCCACATCACGGGATACAACTGGGACACCCCAAATCAGGAAGAAGCGGCAAAAAAAGCCGCCGCCGCCGCAAAAAAGGCAGGAAAAAAAGTTTCTTTTGACGTAGCCGACCCCTTTGTAGCCCAAAGGTATGGGGATTCCTTCCGAAAATGGGGGCCGGGAAACCTTGACCTGCTCTTTGCCAATCAGGAGGAACTCGCCGCCCTCACGCGCACACCGGGCCCCGAAGAGGACATACTCAAGGCCGCGGAAGAATTCGCCCCCCTCGTTATAATGAAAACAGGCAAAAAAGGCTGCGCCATTCTCTTTAGCGGAAAAGTCCTGCGCGTTCCCGGAGAAAAAGTCTCTGCGGTTGACACAACCGCAGCCGGAGACTCCTTTGCCGCGGGTTTCTTCTTCGGCCTCCTTCTGGGAAAGGACATAGAAACCTGCGCGAAAGCCGCAAACCGCATAGCCTCGCAAATGGTAACGGTGGAAGGCTGCGACTACAGCCGTCTTGAACGTGAAAAAATACTGCAGCTGCTGTAGGCGCAGCCTGTAAAATCTGCCCCGAAAGAAAGCAGGGCATAGTCATTTACTCTCCGGCACCTTGTTATGGGTATTGATGCGTCGGTTTTAGAGCGAACCTTTCTTCCGCGCAAGGGATTGAAGCGGAAAGCCCACAGAAAGCGCATCGGCGCTTTCGAGGACTTGGAGCGGAAAGCCCGGTTTTTGCGTGCCTGGCACGCAAAAATGCGCCCAGGGCTGGCTTTTAAGGCCCGCATACCTCCGTAAGCTGGCGTATGAGCCTCTCCGCGATACGGCCCGCCTCATCGGAGCCCGCCTCAGTCCGGGAAGAAGAGCTCCTCAGCTTAAAAAGCTCATCCGCCACAACTATCCCCGCGAGAATAGCCGTCTTGAGCGGAGCCGAAGCCGCGGCGCGGGATGAGCTTTGGATTTCTTCCACCTTTTCCCTGTAGTATTCGATTAAAGTATTGAGGTATTCCGGCTCCTCGTCCGCGTGAATCGTAAAGGACGTACCGAGGACATCGATTTTTACTTCAGACCTGTTTTCCGGCAGGATATTCCATCCCCCTAAAAAATTTCAAGCTCGTCTGCCGGCTTTTTCGTCTCAGAAGGAGGAGGCTCAAGCCTCGGCTTTTTTTCCGCCCGCGCAGGCTTTTCCCCCGCCGGAATCTGGGACGCCCCGTGAGCCGCCGAAACAGAAGGAGCGGAAGCGTGAATCACCGCGCTCTCAATATCGTCTAGTGCAGGCGGACTCTCCGAAGCCTGCGCTCTCGCATCAGGCGAACGGGAAATATCGTCCTCCAGCTTATCCAGATGAAAAAGAGCGTTGACCACACCCTGTTCAATCTCGTTCTGGTCCTCTTTGTAGGTATTTATGAGGACTTCAAGCTCGTCTATGCGGCCCCTGTACTTTTCAAGATTCTTCTGGAGGAGAGAGTTCTCCTCCTTGAGTTCCGCGATATAGGCCACAGCCCGCTGAACCTTCAGCTCAAGGCCGCGAATCTGGTCAAGGGTAATCATTGGGCCGCCCCCAAAGACAAAGCCGCGCGGGATTTTTCCACGATGGCCCTGAAAGCCGCTGCGTCCTCAATAGCGAGGTTGGACAAAGCCTTGCGGTTAAGCTGAATATTGGCCTTCAGAAGCCCATTGATAAAACGCGAATAGCTCAAACCCTCCGCCCTCACCGCCGCCGAAATACGCGCAATCCACAAAGCGCGGAAATCCCGCTTTTTGTTGTGCCTGTCCCGGTACGCATAGCGCAGGGACTTCATAACCTGGTCTTTGGCCGTGCGGAAGAGCTTGCTGCGCTTTCCCCA
>JAITGB010000167.1 GCA_031280945.1 Spirochaetales bacterium | reverse complement strand
TGAAAACCCTGCAAGAAATCAGCGCAGCCCTCTCACGGGCCTGCTCTCTTCTGAGCTTCGCAGGAAAAGCCGCAGCGGTTTACAACCCCCTGGCCTACGCCCGCCTGCCGCACGAGATGTATCTCGAACTCGCCGGAAGCCCCCCCAAAAAAGTAATATTTCTCGGCATGAACCCCGGGCCCTGGGGCATGGCCCAAACAGGCGTACCCTTCGGCGAAGTCGCCGCAGTGCGGGACTGGCTCCGCATTGAAGCTCCCGTTGACAAACCCAAAAAGGAACACTTAAAGCGCCCCATAGAAGGCTTCGCCTGCGCAAAATCCGAAGTCTCAGGCCGCCGCCTGTGGGGACTCTTCCGGGAACGCTTTACAACCCCCGAAGCCTTTTTCCGCAGCCACTACGTCGCAAATTACTGCCCCCTCGTTTTTATGGACGAAAAAGGCGCCAACATCACCCCCGACAAACTCCCCTCAGCGGAAACTGAAAAGCTCTTTGCCGCCTGCGACGCCGCCCTCGCCGCCACAATCAAACTCCTCACGCCCCAGTGGGTCATAGGCGTGGGCGGATTTGCAAAAAAAAGAATAGACGCAGTACAAAAAAATTTTTTTAGTAGAGAGAACTCAAAAAACGCCCCCGCCTTTTCCACAGCCCAAATACTCCACCCCAGCCCCGCAAATCCCCTCGCCAATTCCGGCTGGAGCGAAAGCGTAACCGAAACCCTGAAAAAGCTCAAAATCTGGAAGTAGGCGCAAAGCCGTCCGGCGGTGCGCGGCTTTAAGAGCGCGCCTCAAGCTGCTCCCGCACAAAGCTGGAAAAAATATCAAAAAGAATTATATCAATCTTGTGGTGCTTCTCGATGAACTCCTCCCGCATCATGGCAAGAGCCTCCTCAGGAGTCATAGCCTTCCTGTACTTGCGGTTGGGGTCCGTAACGCTGTCGTACACATCGATTATTTCAAGCACCTTCGCCGGAAAATACGCAAGCGCATGATAGTCCAGCATAGGCTCAAGCTCATAGGTAATACAGAAATCCTGCCTCGCGTTGGGATTTATCTTTTTGTACCGGCCCAGATACGCGCGGAAATACCCGTAGCCCCCCGGGTCGCCGTAATACTCGTGGTGGTAGCCCGTAATGAGAGCCGCATCCCGCGGATAATTTGTCTTGGTCATAACCGACGTGTAGCCCACCTTCACGTGTTCGACCACAACATCCCTTTTGTACTCCGACTCACCCTCGTGGTACTCAACAGCCGCAGCCTTACCAATATCGTGAATCAGAAAACCCGTCGCCCAGCTCACAAAATCATCCTCGGGAATCGCCCTCATACCCTTGCAGAAAACCCTCTCAAGAGTAAGAGCCTCCGCGTTTACATGAGGCAGAAGAACGCGGTAAAAATCCCTGTATTTTTTTTCAAACGAAAGCCTCAGCTTATTGATGATGCTCGACGTGGAAACAAGAGCGTTATAGTAGGCCAGAAAAGCAAGCCCGTTCAGAAAAACCCGCGTCATGTGCTGAATCACAGTCCCGTTCGACTTCGCCACAAGAGTATTCATAAGCTCATCGTTAAAAATACTCGCCGTAACAAGCTGGGAAGTAGACCTCACAAGCTCCTGCGTCGAGGAGACAAGACTCTGCGTATGCTTCTTCGCCTCCTCATCGGCAAGCTGCATAGCCCCCAGGAGAGTCGCGCGGTTAATGAGAGCCGCATCGCGCGAAGCGACAACCAGAGCGGAAGTAACAACCTCCGCCTCCCTCGGCTTGTGTGCGGCCAGCTCATCAAGCCCCTTCGTTGCCGCGTTCATGGACTTAACGCGCTCCACCGGCGGCATAGCGAGAATAGCCTCATACTCCTTGCCGAACCCCGGCAGGGCAGGCTCCCCCTCCGTCTCAGGCCCCGCGCCCCCCGAAGACTCCGGCGCAGCAGCCCCCTCGTCCGGCCCCCGGGCGGAAAGCCTCGCCGCCTCCCAACTCGTGGAAAGATTCGCAAAAACCTCGCCCGTAAGAAAATACTCCCAGGACCCGTTCTCCAGCCAAAAACGGTTATTGTTGTCATACAACGCCTTAAAATGCATGGAACGGTTTTTCCCCGTAGCCTTGTTCAGGCACACCACGGGAACCGCCTCGTGCAAAAGGACATTGATAAAACCGCTGTTGGACGCAATAATTTTTCGCAAAGGGACAACGGAAATTTTTTCTGACATACGACAACAATATACACAATTTTCCGAATTGTGAGAACCCATCCCGCGTGGAAACGAGGAATTTGGGCGCACCTCTGCGCTTTTTTGCCATTGGCAAAAAAGCGCAAAGTCGGGCTATCCGCTCCAATCCAGCGGATTTTGCTGTGCAAAATCCGCAAGGATTTCCGCTTCTATCCCTTGCGCGGAAGACATCCCTTGACCTATTACACACAGAACCCTATGCTCAGAAGCTGTTCATGGAAACAAAAAAAACCCTCGTCCTGGGAACCGATGAGCAGAGCCTCACCCGCGCTGCGGACATTGTACGGCAGGGAGGCACCGTTGTTTTTCCCACAGAAACCGTATACGGACTCGGGGCCAACGCCCTTGACCCCCTCGCCTGCAAAAAAATCTTTGAAGCCAAAGGAAGGCCAATGGATAATCCCCTCATTGTTCATGTGCCGGCTGTTTTCGACATAGGACGCTGTGCGGAGCTCTCACCGGAAGGAGCGGATCTTGCGCATACCTTTATGCCGGGCCCCCTTACCCTTATTCTTCCCAAAAAGCCCCCAATTCCGCCGGAAGTTACCGCAGGGCTTCCAACCGTGGGCCTGCGCGTTCCCGCAAGCCCGGCGGCGCGGGATTTTTTACAGAAAGCAGGAGTACCCGTTGCCGCGCCTTCGGCAAACCTGTCGGGCAGGCCAAGTCCCAC
>JAITGB010000156.1 GCA_031280945.1 Spirochaetales bacterium | reverse complement strand
TACGGCCTGTGGCCGTAAAAAACCGGGCTATCCGCTCCAATCCTTGCGGATTTTGCTTTGCAAAATCCGCAAGGATTTCCGCTTCTATCCCTTGCGCGCCCAGGGCCCGGGCTGCCGCGGCAGCCCCGGTCCTGGCGGGGCCGCCAAAGGCCGGCCCCGCCAGGACGCCTTCGGCCCCCTCCAATCCAGGCTGCGGAGTAATAAGTGAACAAAAAAGACTTGACGCGCCTGCGCTTATCAGGTGAAAATTGCGCCGCAAAATTAAGGAGAAAAACCATGACAATTTTTTATTTTACGGCAACAGGAAATAGTTTATATGCGGCAAAAACGCTGGGCGGAAAACTGTATTCGATTCCGCAGCTTCTGAAAGAGGGGCAGTTTGAGTTTGCCGATGACAGTATTGGTTTTGTTTTTCCGGTGTATGGTTTTGGACTGCCTAAAATTGTCAAGAGGTTTCTTAAAGCTGTACGCTATACATCTCAATATACTTTTGCCATTGGGACGTATGGAAATATGGCTGGTTCCTGTATGAATAATCTTGCAAAAGACTTTCACGCGGCAGGCCGGGAACTAAATTACGCGGACAGTATCTTAATGGTAGACAACTATTTGCCTTTTTTTGAAATAGAGAGTCAGTTAAAAAAAGTCAAGGAAAAGCGTATAGACGAGCATTTACAGATTATTGTTAATAATGTGAAGAGCAAAAAAAATTCTATACCCAGGGCCTGGGTTATGAGCCGTATGTTTACGGCATGTGTTTCCTGGGCGGTATCAAGAATGATAAATGGAAAATCCGCGCAAAAATATACGGTAAATGAAAAATGTACTGCGTGCGGGACCTGCGTAAAAGCCTGTCCAACCGGAAACATTGAAATACAGGATAAAGTTGTTTTTGCAAGTTCGTGTGAATTGTGTTATGCCTGTGTGCATATTTGCCCGCACACTGCGATTCATCTAAAAAATGAAAGAAGCGGGGCGCGCTTTCGCAATGAAAATATCAGTGTAGAGGAAATACTGCGGGCAAATAATCAGAAATAAAAGTTGTGTTCGTTAGCCCTTGGGCCGCGCAAGGGTTTTGCGCACGACTTTTGCAGTTCTCCGAACTGTGAGGCGCGCAAAACCGAAGGATTGGAGGGGGCCGAAGGCGCCACGCCGCAGGCGGGGCCAAAGCCCCGCAAAGCCCGGTTTTTGCCCGGAGGGCAAAAATGCGCCCGATTAACTCTTAAAAAAATAAAGGCGGGCCTCTTCAAAAAAAAATGGTTTTGCGCTATAGTGGGGCTCTTAAAAATACTGGAGGAGAGTGTGATGCGCTACAGCGATGAGGATGAGGAGAAGGAAGACAAGGGGGATGTGAGCGGGGCGGTGCTTGAGAGGCTTCTCAAGACGCGCACTTTGCTTGTGTCCGGGGGGATAAATAAGTCTCTTGCGGAGAGGACGATTCGGGGCCTTCTTCTTCTGGAGGCGGAGGGGGATGCGCCTATCAAGATTTTTATCGATTCGCCGGGGGGGGACGTGGACGCGGGCTACGCGATTATCGATATGATGAACTTTGTGAAGCCGGAGGTGTACACTGTGGGCATGGGCCTTGTGGCTTCGGCGGGGGCTTTGATTCTTCTGGGCGCGCCGAAAGAGAGGCGGGCAGGGCTTCCGAATTCGCATTACCTCATTCATCAGCCTCTTTCGGGCCTGCGGGGTGTGGCAACGGATATTGAGATTCACGCACGGGAGCTTGAGAAGGTGCGCTCGCGGATAAACCGTTTTATCTCGGAGGAGACGGGTAAGCCTCTTTCGCAGGTGGAGAGCGATACGGACAGGGATTTCTGGATGAACGCGGATGACGCGGTGAGCTACGGCCTTATCTCGCGCATTGTTACCCGCCGGACGGATTTTCCGGTTTAGCCTAAAGCCGTGCGGGATACTGCCATGAACGCGGGGAATGAAGCCGTAGGCACGGGCGCAGGCGCGGACGGCGCGGGGTGTTTTTCGGGGTTTTCGGCGGGGGATTTTCCCTCCGGCGCGCGGCTTTTTACGGGCAAGGTGAGAGATGTTCTTGACCTGGGCGACAGGCTCATTATTACCGTTACGGACAGGATTTCCGCTTTTGACAGGGTGCTTGCGTGTATTCCCCGCAAGGGGGAAATCTTAAGCAGGGTAAGCCTGCGCTGGTTTAGCCAGACGAGCGATATTGTTCCCAACCATGTACTTGAGCCTCTTTCGGCCCGCACAACGGTTGTGCGGAAGGCAAAGATTATTCCCCTTGAGGTCGTTGTGCGGGGGTATCTTACGGGTTCGGCCTGGCGGGACTACTCGGCGGGGAGGGCTGTTTCCGGCGTACGGCTTCCCGCAGGCATGAGGAAGAACGAGGTTTTTCCCCTTCCCCTGATAACGCCTTCGACCAAGGAGGCGGCGGGCCACGATGAGCCTGTTTCCGAGGAGGAGATTGTACGGCGGAGCATAGCTTCGCCCCGCGTGTGGGAAGATGTGAGGGAATGCGCCCTGGCCCTTTTCCGGCGCGGTAAGGAGATTGCGGCTTCCCGGGGGCTTATTCTTGTTGATACGAAATACGAGTTCGGCCTTCTTCCTGACGGAAGCCTTGTTCTTGCGGACGAGATTCACACTCCTGATTCTTCGCGCTACTGGTATGCGGAGGGCTACGAGAGGCTTTTTGCTTCCGGCTCGGAGCAGAGGCAGCTTGACAAGGAGTTTTTCCGCGCCTGGCTGATTGAGAAGGGCTATATGGGCGAGGGGGAGCCTCCGGCAATTCCTGATTCGGTGCGGGAGGAGGTCTCCCGCCGCTATATCGAAGCCTACGAAGCCATTATGGGAGAAAAATTTGTGTCAAATTCGCTCTCCTTTGAAGCAGAGAGAAAAATCGTGCTGGTATATATAGGACAGAGCGCAGCCGGTAAACCTTGACCTTCCGGCGTTCCGGCGGCGCGGGAGGTTTTTCAGTGAAAAATTTTTGTGTGTTTTTTGGGGCCGCGGCGCTCCTGGTCTCCTGCGGAGGCTGTTCCCTGGATTCGGGTCCGGACGGGGATGCGGCGTACACTTTTTTGTCATACAATGTGTGCAATCTCTTTGACGATGCCGCGGACGGCACGGAATACGCGGAGTTTGACCCCTCGCGCGGGGCCTGGACGAGCGCGGATTACAAAAAAAAGCTCGATGCTGTGGGCAGGGTAATCGCGGGCGCGGCGGGAGGCGGGGCGGATTTCGCGGCCCTCGTGGAGCTTGAAAACGACAGGGTTCTCGCTGACCTGTGCGCGGGCCCCCTCAAAGAATGCGGTTACAGGTTTGGCGTAACTCTGCCCACGGACAGCTCCGCGATTCGCGTGGGGTTTCTCTCCCGTTTTCCGGTGCGCGACATTCGGGGGCATACGCCTCCCTCGTCGGGCTTTCACCAGAGGGCCATTATGGAAGTAACCCTCGATGTCGGCGGTGAGGAGCTTGTGGTTTTTATCTGCCACTTCAAGGCGAAAACAGAAGGCTCACAGGCCACGGAGAAGTCGCGCATACTTTCGGCTTCTACTTTGGCCCGCCGCATCAGGGAAAAAAGCGCTTTTTCCTCGGCGGAAATTCTGGTTCTGGGAGACCTGAACGAAAATGCCGATGAGTACGAAAGAAACGGAGGAACCTACATAACAGCCCTCATGCCTGCATCGGCTGCGCTCGATGCGGCGGGCGCTCTTGAATCCGTCTACCTCACGGGGGAGAAGTCCGCGGCCTCCTTTGCCGGCCCCCTTGTTTTCTACTCGCCCTGGCTCGACGACCCCCCGCATCCGGGTTCCTACTACTATCATAGTTCATGGGAAACCATTGACCACGCCCTTGTTTCGCCGGGCCTTGTTGACAGCCGGGGCCTTGTGTTTCTTTCCTTTGGCGTTGTGCGCCACGATTTTATGCTCACTTCGGGCGGCGCGCCCAAAAAAGAGTTTTCCGACCACCTGCCGCTTCTCGTGCGGCTTGGCAAGGCAGAAAATTAGGGCGGCAGGAGGGGCTGGGGGTTTTTGAAAGGAAGTCTGCCTCTTAAAGAGGCAATTTCCTCCCGCTCATAGCGGTTGACCTCGCCGATGTTCCGCGTAAAGAGCCTTTCAAGAACAGGGTCAAAAAATTTGTGGTAGCTTCTGCCTGCTACGGCGCGGAAACCGCGCCTCACCTTGTGGGGGGAGCCTGCCCCGGGGTCAAAGGAGGAGATTTTTTCCGCGATTGCCCAGTCTATGGGCGCGTAGTAGCAGGCCGCGAAGTGGAGGTCTTTAATCTCTTCGTATGCGCCCCAGTAGCGTCCCCAGAGGCGGTTTTCCTTGCGGACGAGGAGGGCCAGGGCCGCGAGGCTGCCGCAGTTTTCAGCCGCAGAGGCGGGCCTCTTCCGGGCCTCCACAAAGGCGAGCCTGTGGCGGTAGGTTTTCTCAAGCCGGAGGAAAAAATCCTCATTGACGAACCGCGCGTCCCAGGGAATAAATTTATCGTTTGTCAGGGTATACAGCTCAAAGAGCCGGCGAAAAAGGTTTTCTTCCGCCTCTATTCCGGGGACTATGCGCAGGGCTATGCCCGCGTCCCGGGGCCGCTGGTACTCCTTGCGTATGTTCTTCCTCTGATTTTTGGTAAAACCATCGAGGTAATCGTCAAAGGCGGTAAAACCTTCGTTTTGCCAGAGGAAGTGGGAGTGTTCCCATGCGCTACAGCCAAGCTCTTCGAGGTTAAGCGTCCACGCGGGGTCTGCGAAGAGGATATGAAGGCCCGCGATTCCATTATCGCGGCACAGAGCTTCGGCGGCGGCAAAAAGTATCCGGCTCAAAGCCGCCTCGTCTTTTCCCGGCGCGGTAAGAAAGCGGTAGCCTTCCGCAGGGGTTGCGGGCACAACGCCGACGAGTTTCGGGTACCAGCGCGCGCCCATGCTTTGGGCTGCGTCCGCCCAGAAGTAATCGTAAACAAACTCCCCCCGGCTTGATGAGCGCAGGTACAGGGGCGCTGCGGCGAGAAGCTCTTCGCCGTCCCAGAGGGTGAGGTGCAGGGGCCGCCAGTCTGTTTGCGGCGAGGCGCTGCCTGATTCTTCGAGCGCGGCGAGCCATTCCCATTCAAGAAAGGGGAGAACCTCTACTCCGGCGAGGCGGTTCCAGTCTTTTGGGGAAATGTCCGCGATGCGGTGAAAGAGTTTGACCGCGAAGCCGCTGTACTGGGTTTTGCCCGCCATGTATGAAGAATACCGCGAATGGGCTGATTGGGAAAGGCGGGGGGAGGGGGGCATTTACTTTTTTTGAAGATTCCTGGCGCATTCCGTGGGGCGCGTTAGCGACCACGATAATTAATTCTTATCGGAACGCGGACGTATTCGGACGCATTTTTTCGGGCGTTGCCCGAAAAAACCGGGCTTTGCGGGGCTGCGCTTCGCTCCGGTCTTGCGCGGACCCTGCGGTTCCGCGCAAGACTAAACCCCTCCAATCCCTTGCGCCCCAGGGCCCGGCGGAGAGCCTTCTATCCCCGCGATGAAATGGCGGAGCGGCTGCGCTAGTCAAAGGTTACAATTGAAATAATTGACGAGATAAAAAGAAACATGAAAAAATAAAAAAGAGGTGCCGCCCGCCGTCCGTGGCGGGCGGCTTCGTAACCGCCTACGGCGAAGCGTCTTTTTCTTGCTCTTGCAACAAAGAAAGCGGAGAGTAGTCAGAAGGACAAAAAGCATCGCGTAACAGGTCTTTTTACGCTGCGCCGCCAGTAGGCGGCTTCGGGGTAAACAGCCGGAACGTTATGCGAAATTTGGAATGCCCTAACTTTAGCAACCTTGAAAAATCTGCGGGACCAGAAGGACGCAATAAAAAACCTGAAAAATTCGGCACGGCGGCATCCGT
>JAITGB010000117.1 GCA_031280945.1 Spirochaetales bacterium | reverse complement strand
GTTGTTCCGCCCAGCCCGTCTCTCCACACCGCAACCCAGGAAGGCATCTCCGTCATGCGGATTTTCAGGCCCTTCACATCGTCCGGCGTACGGACAGCCTTGTTGGAAGACGTATTGCGAATCCCTCTCCACACGATGCCAATGAGGTTCGTATTGTTTTCGAGGAATTTCTTCCGCATGGCGTCTCCCAGGGGGCTTTGCATAATGTTTTTGATATGGTTCATGTCCTTGTAGAGAAAAGGCGCGGAGAGAAACCCGTACTCCTTACAGTACATATCGATAGTAAGAATTCCCCCCACAGTAAACTCAAGCTCGTTCGCCGCAAGCTGCGTAAACTGCTCCCTCTCCGTCCCAATCGCGCTGTTCGGAAAAACGTTAATGGTAATCGCCCCGTTCGTAGCCGCCTTCACTTCCTCAGCGTATTTGAACGCCGCCACAACAGGAGGCGCAGCCTTGTCATAGGCACTGCCCAGCGAAAACTCATACTTTTTGCCGCCCGCCTCGCCGCCCCCGCCCGCGAAAGCCAGGGACACAGCAAAGGCCATGCACAAACCAGCCAAAACACATCGTTTCATGATAGTCTCCTTTGGTATAAAATGTAGGAAGATTATACACCTCCTGCTCCAGAAGCGCAATCGCGGGGAAAAACATCCGGGCGCATTTTTGCTGGCGCAAAAACCGGGCTATCCGCTCCAAGTCCTCGAAAGCGCCGATGCGCTTTCTGCGGGCTTTCCGCTTCTATCCCTTGCGCAGTCTGCCTGAGCCGTGCGCTCCGCGCACGGCTCAGGCAGACCAAGACCAAAGGCCCGGCCCGCCTCCTTGACAAACTCACCTCCCTTTTGGTAGATTTCTCCTGCTTTCGTGGTGGCGTAGCTCAGCCGGTAGAGCAAGCGGCTCATATCCGCTTGGTCAGGGGTTCAAGTCCCTTCGCCACTAATGCTCCTAATGCGGCAGGGTATCCCCCTGTCAACAAAACCCTGCTTCATGCGGCGGAGGACTTCGCCCGGATACGGCAGGGTTTTTCCATATTCAGGCTCAAGGGTGCGCCCCCCCCTCATGCCCGTGAGGACAAAACAGGCCGCGCCCCGCACAAGCTCCGCGATGCCCCCTATATCCTCTTCAAGAAAAATTCCCGGCGCGGCTGTTGCGCGCATCTCATGGTCTATGCCCGATGAAATAACATACGAAACCGATTCTCTAACGGCCAGGGCCGCCTCTTTCCCGGCCTCAGGCGGACACCCCTCAGGCAAAAAAAGCGCGTACTTTTCCGGCAGGGTTTTTATATCAAGGGCTATGTAGTCGGCCTCAACAGACCTCAAGGCCCCCGGCAGAGTACCATTTGTATCAATTTTGATTTTGTAGCCTAAAGAGCGCGCCTCTTCGATAAAAGCCGGAAGCTCCGGCTGCAAAAGAGGCTCCCCCCCCGAAAAGCACACCCCGTCCAAGACCTTCCGCCTTTCGCGGAGAAAGGCGAGGACCTCTTCCCCCCCTAGCATCCCCGCAGGGGGAGGCCCCGTAACCAGTTCAGGGTTGTGGCAGTAGGGACAGCGCAGATTGCAGCCCCGCGTAAAAAGGACAGCGGCAACCTCCCCCGGAAAATCAATAAGACTCGTTTTTATGAGGCCAAAGCGCAGCATAAAAAGCGGCGCCTTCCGCGCGTTTCGCGGCGGCGCCTTCTTTTCTTTTCGTCAAATGTCAGACAGCGTTCGCAAAAAGGTCTTCGAGCTGGCGTACAGAGTGCGACCTGTGCCGCGCCCTGCCCTGCCTGTCGAAAAAGACAACAGTCGGCGTAGACTGAATATCGTGGGCCAGGGCCTCGGAAAGCCCGTCTTCCGTATCAACATCTATGCGGTCTCCCGCCAGGGGAAGACGGCTCACAAAATCGCGTACAGGCGGACAGTTGGGACACGCCTTGCGGTAAAAGTACCTGTAGCCCGCAATATCGCCAAGAGCCTCCCCGCACGCAGCCCCGCTCTCCTCTTTTCCCGCTCTTTTTGCCGCGAGGCTCCCCAAAGTGTCAAAAGGCAGACGCTGGGTGTATTCCTCCCTCTTGCCCTTGTTCCAGTTTCGCAAGGAACGGTAGTAGCCCACGATGCGGGTGTACACCTCCGTCTCCGTCCCCCTGATGTTTTCAAGCCGCGTCCTTACCTCCGCGATTTCCTCTGTGATTGCTTCGATGCTTCTCATTTCCTTTTCTCTCCTCTCCCTTTTGGGAAATTAATGCGACATAATTAATTAATGCGTCATCTTCATGGACCCGGCAAGAACAGTTTCCCTTTCCCTCTCCAGGTCGTAAAGCCTTTTTTCAAGTTCTCCCTTCATCTCCGCCTCGCAGTCAGGACAGGAGAAATGTTCCCCCGCGAGGTAGCCGTGTTTCGGGCATACCGAAAAAGTCGGAGAAATCGTAAAGTAGGGCAGCCTGTAATTCTCCGCGATTTTCCGCACGAGGTTACGGCAGGTCTTCCAGTCTTCCACAGCCTCGCCAAGAAAAGCGTGAAACACAGTACCCCCCGTGTAGCGGGTTTGAAGCTCGTCCTGATGGTCCAGGGCGTCAAAAACATCCTCGCAGAAGCCCACAGGAAGCTGGCTTGAGTTTGTGTAGTACGGCTCCTCCTTGCCGGAGGAAATAATGTCCGCGTACTTTCGCCTGTCGTGCTTTGCCAGCCTGTAGGACGTACTTTCCGCGGGAGTCGCCTCCAGATTGTAGAGGTCGCCCGTATCCTCCTGATAGGCCACCAGGCGCTGCCTCATGTGGTTTAAAACCTCCAGGGCAAAATCCCTGCCTTCCCGCGCAGTAATATCCTTGCCCAGAAAGTTCAAAAGACATTCGTTCATGCCGCAGATACCTATCGTGGAAAAGTGATTATCAAGATGCTTCAGGTAGCGCCGCGTGTAGGGGAAAAGCCCCGTCTCAAGGAGCCTGCCGATGACCTTGCGCTTTGTTACAAGGGCATCGGATGCAAGGTCCATAAGGGCATCCAGCCTGCTGAAAAAATCCACCTGCGAATCCGCAAGATACCCTATGCGCGGCAGATTAATCGTAACAACGCCGATAGAACCGGTGAACTCGTCGGACCCAAAAAGTCCGCCTCCCCGTTTACGAAGTTCCCGTTTATCGAGTTGAAGCCTGCAGCACATAGAGCGCACATCCCCAGGGTTAAGGTCAGAGTTGATAAAATTCTGAAAATAGGGAGTACCGTATTTTGCCGTCATCTCAAAAAGAAGCCGGGCGTTTTCGCCGTCCCAGTCAAAAGTGCGCGTAATGTTGTAGGTAGGTATGGGGTACTGAAAACCCCGCCCGTTGGCATCCCCGTGCAGCATAAGTTTGATAAAAACGCGGTTTATAATATCCATCTCAGCCTGACACTCGCCGTAGGTGTAGCTCTGCTCAAGGCCGCCCACTATGGCAGGCTTGTCCGCAAGGTCCTGCGGAACAAGCCAGTCCAGGGTAATGTTGGTAAAAGGAGCCTGGCTCCCCCAGCGGCTCGGCGTATTGACCCCAAAAACAAAACTCTGAATACACTGGGCTGTTTCCGCCTCGGTGAGACCATCCGCGCGGACAAAAGGCGCGAGGTAGGTATCAAAGCTCGAAAAAGCCTGGGCTCCAGCCCACTCATTCTGCATAATACCCAGAAAGTTTACGATTTGCTGAATGAGGGTGGAAAGGTGCTTCGCGGGGCGGGATGTGATTTTGTCCGGCACACCTCCCAGTCCTTCTTCTATAAGCTGCCGCACAGACCAGCCCGCGCAGTACCCGGAAAACATCGACAAGTCGTGAATGTGAAAGTCCGCGTTTCTGTGGGCCTCCGCAACCCGCTCGGAATAAATGTTTTTCAGCCAGTAGTTTGCCGTAATCGTTCCAGAGTTGTGGAGAATGAGCCCTCCCAGTGAAAAATTAACATTTGCGTTCTCATTCACCCGCCAGTCCGATTTACTCAAATACCCGTCCATTGTGGAATCTATGTCCAGAAGCAGCCTCTGCGTATCGCGCAGAACCTCGTGCCGGGCCCTGTAGAGAATATAGGCCTTCGCCACATCAACCTGCCTGTCTTCTATGAGAACAGTCTCAACTATGTCCTGAATCTCCTCAATGGCCGGAGCCGAATTGGGATGCCTCCCCCGCATAAAAGCCGCGAGTTTCTCCTCAGCCTTAAGCGTAAGGATTTCCGCAAGAGAAGAATCCTCCTTGCCCCTGACAGCCAAAACCGCCTTGCCAATCGCCTCCCTGATTTTCTCCCGGTTGTACTTCTCCAGGACCCCGCTCCGTTTTACAACGAGCCGTACCCCTGAAAAAGGACTCTCCTGAAAACCCCCGCTGCCGTTACGCGAACCGCCGGAATGCTCCGCCGGACCGCCGGTAAGCCAATCCATTCTGTAGTATCCCCCCAAAAAACTTAATTTTGCCGCGACATACGCTCGAGAAATTCGATTTCCCGGACAAATTCGCCTACATCCTGAAACTGCCGGTACACAGACGCGAAGCGGACATAAGCCACCCTATCGAGGGAGTACAGCCGCCTCAGAACCATATTGCCCAACTCCCTGCTGGTAATCTCATGGCTGGACTGGGCAGCCATCGCCGCAGAGTCCTCCAGGTCGTTTACCATCTCCTCTATCGTAAGCTGCGAAACGTCCCTCTTTTCGCAGGCCCTGCGTATTCCCGCCTCCAGTTTTTCCCTGTCGAAGATTTCCCGCCCCCCGTTATTCTTAATCACCATGAGCTGCTTCTCTTCAATACGCTCATAGGAAGTAAAACGGTAGCCGCAGGCCATACATTCCCTGCGCCTTCTCATACTCTCACCGTTTGCAAGCATACGGGATTCTATGACTTTATCTTCAATTCCTTCACACCGGGGGCATCGCATCTATAGCTCTACAGGTAGTGTCCTTTTCTCCACAAGACCTATAATACTACACTACATATCGGGGTGCAAGAGGAAAAAGTTCAATTTTTCATTTTTTTGCAAAAAAAGCGTTTTTTGGCGGTTTTTGAGGAGGGACAGCCCCCGACTGAAACCCCTGGGCGCGCAAGGGATTGAAGGGGCATTGGTCCCGCCCGCAGGGCGGGACCGGAGCGATAGCGCAGCCCCGTAAAGCCCGGCCGTGCGCTTTTTTTGCCTCCGGCAAAAAAAGCGCGGGGATGCGCCCAAATTCTGAAATTTTTGCCAGCCAAATCGCCGATAATTACAGAAAACTTGTCAATTCAAACGGGGATATGCTATAATGTATATAATGAGTAAACGTACCGGAAAAAAGAAACCGCGCTTTTTT
>JAITGB010000248.1 GCA_031280945.1 Spirochaetales bacterium | reverse complement strand
CTTAATGACATTGACCAAAGCGCGGATATTGTGCTGAGTCCTCTCCTCCTCCCCGTACACCTCATCCGGGGTAACAACATCAGGCAAAGCCTCAACCGCCTCCAAAACCTCCCGCGAAGGCGCCGCGCCGGCGGAAAAATGCGCCTTCAAAAGCGCCCCCTCCACCCGCACAAAATAGCGCACCCCCGCGTTCTCGCTCAAAAACGCGCCAAGCTCCGCGAAAACATCCCTGTTGGAAAGAAAATACCTATGGTCTAAAGGAGAAATATTATCGTAAACAGAACGGACATAAGATTCCATACATAAACATAACGAAAAAACACAAATCGCGCAAGAGGAATTTTGCCCGTAAAAGAATTTCAGATATGGGCGCATTTCCGAGCGCAATTTTCCGCAAGAAAATTCGCGAGTCCGAGAAAACGCGGATTTTAGCTATACTCAGAATGATGCTAAGTGCGTCATACCAACAATATGTGGTTATGACCCTAATCGCGTTTTTGAGGAGGGCTATCCGCTCCAATTCCTCAAAAATTACCTTGAGGTAATTTTCTGCGGGATTTCCGCTTCTATCCATTGGTTTTGCGGCTTTACGGTTCGCTTTAAGCGAACCGCTAAAATCGAAGCAAAACCCTTGCGCTAGTATCCCGCATGATTTTGCGGAGCAAAATCATGCGGGCCGCAAACCCCAGCCCCGGCGAAGCCGGGGCTGGCCGCGCCGCGAAGCGGCGCGGCCTAAAACCCCTCCGCCGCGCGGAGCCCCGCAAAGCCCCCCCCTCAAAAACGCGATTAGGGCCACAGCCACGGAGTGCTGGTATAACGCACTTAGCCTGATTTTGCGTATAGTTACAAGCCGCGTTTTATCGGGCTGGGGGTTTTTTCGGGCGAAGCCCGAAAAAATGCGCCCGCTCTCGCGTTTTTATTCAAAAAAATAAATGCAGGAAAGACTCAAGGCAGGGTTACTTTGGGTCAGGCCCCATTTCAAGGATAAGCTCCACCTGTCCCCTGCCCAGTTTGGTTGTCTGGGCAATCGCGTCAACAGTCCAGCCTTCATGGGAAAGCCGCCGTACTGTATCTTGAATGCTTTTTGCCGCGGGGGCGCCCTTGTCCTGCGTAAGGTTTTCAAGAAGTTTGAGCCTTTCCTGGCTTTTACGGTTGATTTCTTCCATGCGGGTTTCCGCCTTCGCAAGCCACTCGCGGCTTTTTTGCAGTTTCTCCGCGCGTTTTTCGAGGTCGGCCATGAGGCTCTTCATCTCCGCCATCTGTTTCACGGCGTTATCCAGTTTGTCTTTTTCGGAGTTTATGGCGTCGAGCTTGCGGCTTACTTCGTTGACGTTTGCCGGCATCGCGGCGACTTCCCCGCGAAGCTGCTCAATGCGTTTTCCTATGGAGTCAAGGCCGGCCTGATTTTTTTCAATTCCTTCGGCGGTAAGGTCGAGGGCTCTGCGTTTTTTCTCAAGTCTTTCAAAACGCGCGTCAACTTCGGCCTGTTGGGTTTCAAGGGTGCGGAAGGCCGCCTGCATATTCTCAATCGCGTCATCCGAAGCATAGAGGCGCTGGAGTTTCTGTTCGACAGATTCGGACATGGCGATAAGCCTCTGGTAGTCTTCCTCCAGGGTATCGAACCTGCGTTTTTCCGCGGTAAAACGGGCCATCCTCTCGGAGACTTTTTCTCCCAGTTTGCGGATTTGGAGGAACTCTTCTTCTATGCCGCGGATTTCCTTACGGTGAGCGTCCGTGCGTTCTATGCCTGCTTTTAACTCCTCTACGCTTTCGCGCAGGCTTTCCTTCAGGGAATCGGCCCTTTCAAAAATTTTCGTCTGCTCGATAAAATTCTTCTGTCTCTTGTCAATTTCCGTAAGGTTTGCGCCGAGGAGGCCGGCCTTGTCGTCAAGCTGGCCGAAAAGTTTTTTGCACTGGGCGTCAAACTGCTCCCTCGTGTCCTGAATACCCGTGCGGAAGACCCGGATTTTTTCTTCAGCCTCGGTTTGAAACGCGTTTGTCTCGCGCATAAATTTTTCGTTAAATTCCGAAAGGCGGCTTTCAAGGCCGCTCAGGGTTGTTTCACTCGTGCGGCGGAAGTTTTCTTCCATCTCTCCGGCCTCGCTGTCGAGCCTGCGCAGTTCATCTTTGAGGGCGGCTCTCTCCTCCCGCGTAGCATGGATGAGTTCGTTTTTCTGCCGCGTAAACTCTTCCTGTAAAGAGGCCACGGTGTCCGAAACGCTCACTTTGAGGGAAGTAACCTGATTGCCGACATCAGCCTCGCACTCTTTGATTTTCTGCAAAACACCGGCCTCTCCCAGGGCTGTTTCGGATTTGAGGGCCTCAAGCTGCGCGCGAAGCTCGCGGCTTTTTTCTTCAAAGGCCCCTGTCATGGTTTTGAGTTTTGCCTCGTACTCCTTCGTAAACTTTACAAGGTCCCTTTCAAGCGCGGCGGCCTGACGGGAGGTTTCTTCTTTCAGGAAATTTTCCGAAGCGGCCTTTGCCTCTGTAAGTTTTTCCTCTACGCCGGAGCGGAAGGATTCAAAAATACTATTTGAGGTGTCCATGCGGGATGCAAGGCCGCGCTGAAATTCGCCAAAACGTTCTTCCCAGGTTCCGAAAAGCTGTTCCATCCTGCCCTTAAATTCCGAAAAACGCTCTTTGAGGTTTTCGCTGTAACGCGCTTCCGCCGCATCGCGCTCCTCCGCGTTTTTCTCCGCAAGTTTTTCGAGGGAAACATCAACGTCCGCCTGCCAGACCGAAAGCCTTTCCTGCATGGCATCCTCACGCTGGCGGAGGTCCTGAAAGAAATCGTCCTCCAGTATTTTTAGTTTGGCCGACATATTGTCGTGGGCCTTTGCCTTGAGGGCCATAATGCCCCCCTCAAGCTCGGACATGGCTTCTTGAAGTTCCTGCATAACTTTGTCCGCTTCCACCTTGTCCGCGAGGCGCTTCTCGTGCAGAGCCTTGCCGAAAGCCGTAAACTCTCCTTGAAGTTTTTGGGAAATTTTTTCCATGTGTTCCTTGAGTTTGTTTTCAAGCTCGCCGATTTCCCCAAAAACTTCTTCTATGCTGGAAAATTTGTAGGCTATGTCTTTCTGGTAATCGCCCAGCCTCTCCTCAAGGCCGCCGATAATTCTGCTTTGCAGGGCCTCGCCTGTTTCCGTAATGCGTGTTTCGTATTCCTCTTCAAAACGTTTGAGACAGGCGTCAAGGTTCTGGGTTTTCTCTTCAAGAGCGCGGCCCACGCCCGCAGTGTGTTCAAGTCCTTGCGAAACAGCGGTAAGCTGCTGCCGTATGTGTTCCTCGTTCCGCAGGGCAATGTCCCTGCACTGCTGGAGAGCCTCTTCGCAGAGCCTCTCACCTTCGGCGCGCATATCCGCCACTTTTACTTCGTAGTCTTTCAGGAATTCCTGTAGGCGGGAATCCATGCGGCCCGAAGCGCTTTCGGCCTTTTCGCGGAGAGAGTTTTCAAGCTCATCAAGCGTACTGTTTATTTCTTCGCCGCGCTGTGAAATCTCTCCCGCAAACGAAGCGAACCTGCGCGAAACCTCTTCGGTTTCCCCGGAAATACGGTCCCGGCTCTCCGCGACAAAGGATTCAAGGCCCGAGGAAAATTCCGCCGCGCGTTTTTCCGCCGCGGCAAGGCTTTCCCCAAGACGGCTTATTTCGCCGTCCACCCTGTTCTGCAGGCCGGAGAAAGCCTCCTCCAGGGAAGCCCGCGAAAGGTCCGCCGCCTCCCGCGCTCTCTCCACCCTCTCTTGCACTTCCGCGCGGAGATTTTCGGTTTTCTCCTCAATATCCCCCTGCGCGCGGGAGGCGAGAGCTTCAAGACGGCGAGAATTTTCCTCGTCAAGGCGGACAATTCTCGCTTCAAAAGTTTTTTCGGATTTTTCCGCGGCTTCTTCAAGCTCCGCTATTTTGCTGTTTATGGACGCGCCGTACTCCGTAATGGCCTCATCGTGCTTCCCTTCCAGGGCCGCGATTTTCCCCTCAAAATCCTTCTCCGCCTGGTAGAGACTGCCTTCAAGAGAGTCTATCTTATCCTTGACGCTTGTCTCGTATTCACGCAGAGCCTGCGCGTTTCCGCTCTTGATTGCCTCAATGCTCGCCTCCGCCTCCCCGCGCATAGTCTCAATAAAAGAATCAAGGCCCCCCATCTTCGCTTCAATTTCCGTCTTGTCAGAGTCAATACGCGCCACAAGTTCCCGCGAGACGCCTTCTATTTTTCCTCCCAGAGCCGCGATTTTCCCCTCAAAATCCCTCTCCGCCTGATAGAGGCTGCCTTCAAGAGAGTCTAGTTTATCCCTGACGCTTGTCTCGTATTCACGCAGGGCCTGCGCGTTTCCGCTCTTGATTGCCTCAAGGCTCGCCTCCGCCTCCCCGCGCATAGTCTCGATAAAAGAATCAAGGCCCCCCATCTTCGCTTCAATTTCCGTCTTGCCAGAATTGATGCGCGTTACAAGCTCCTCCGAAACGCCTCTTAATTTCCCCTCGATGTGTTCCTTGAGTTTGGAAAAAGCAAAGGTTTCAAGGGCCTCTCCACGGGATGCCGCCTCCTGGAGCTTCGCGCCGTAGTCTTTTTCGATTTGGGCAAGTTCAATGGAAACCTTCTCCACGAGCTGATTGCCAAAGTTCTGGATTTCCATTTTCATGCGGTCAGAAGCGCGGATATTTTCCGCCTCAGCGGTTTTCATAAAGCGGGTCATTTCCTCCGCTTTGGCCTCCGCGGTTTTTATCTCCCCGGCCAGAATTTGGGTTTTTTGGGCAGCGCTGTCCAGAAGATTTTTCTGCACGCCCATAAGGTTTTCCGTGTTGCTGGTTTGAAAACGCTGAAGAAGAGCCGGCAGGCCAGCCTCAAGCTCTTCCATCTTTGACGCAGCCGTACGCACCCTTTTGGCCACCGAATCAACAAATTCCGACTCTTCCTTGATGCGGCCCAGGTTTTCCTCAGCCCGCCGCGTCATCTGCATAAGCTCATCGAGTACGTGGTCGTATTCCTTTATGCGCAGCCCCAGAGAATCAATTGCAGAGTTGTTGCCTTTTATTTCTTCCTGAATACCTTGACTGCGCTTTAAAATCTCTTCCGCCGTGCGTTTGTGGACATCGACCTCTATTCCAATATCCCTAAGGCTCTGGGCCTTTTCCTCCACAACAGCATCAAGTTCTTTTTGGGCCTTCTCCGCGTACTTGCGAATAAGCTCAAGAGAACGGTTATTCGCATCGAGCCTGCGGTAGAGCGCGAGAATAATTATAACGATACCCAGCACAACCAGGTTGCCCAGTGTAAATTCCATAAGTTTCCCCCTCCCAGCCCTGAAAACCTATACGAGCGAAGCTATAAAGCCGCCAAGCCGCCTGTAATCGGAAAACGAAAAATCCGCCGCGCTCCCGGCCCGCGCGAAGCGCGTTATATGGGCTGCCATAAGGCCCTGAGATTTTGCTCCTATAATATCATAGGCATAATTATTGCCGACATACAAGATTTCCTCAGGCTCCACGCCAAAAAATTCCACAAGGCCGCGGAAAGCCCCGCCGCCCGGTTTCAGGCAGCCAAGCTCCTCCGAGGAGCGGGCGTAATCCCAAAACCCCGATAGCCCCCAGTTCGCCAGCTTCTCCTCAACCGGAAAGTCCGAAAGAACAGCCAGTTTGAGGCCCATCTCCCGCAGGCCCGCAAGCGCCTCCCGCACATAGGGATAGAGCCTGACCCCCCGCACAGCAGCCTCCCACTGACCGTAGAAAACATCATCAATGAGACGCGCCGCCTCCTCCGTTTCAATACCGCGTTCCCGCGCGAGAAGCTCCGCCTGGGTCTTCCTGAAATCCGGCACAGCCTTAAGTTTCCTGATTTCCCTCCGCACCCGGGAAAAAGAGCGCACAACGGACAAATTCCTCAAAAGGAAAGGAATCGCACGCACATAGACCGCGCTGTTCGGGTACAGCGTTCCGTCAATATCGAAGGCCGCTACTTTTAGGCTCATGCGCGTGAGTATATTCCGCAAGGTAAAATTTTTCAAGGCAAGGAAAAAAATCTGGGCGCAACCCTCCGCGCAATTTTCCTTCGGAAATTTGCGCTCACGGGTCGGGCTTTGCGGGGCTGCGCTTCGCTCCGGCCTTGGCCGTGCGGCCAAGGCTTGGCGGATTTTGCTCCGCAAAATCCGCTGACCCCTCCAAACCCTTGCGCGCCAAAGGCCCCGCCGCTTCGCGGCGGACGGCCGCCCCACCCCCGCCTGATGAGGAGACAGGGGAAAAAGGGGTTAGGCATAGACATCCCCTGCCGTGTCCCCGCATAAACGGCGAACCCCTTTGATAAACGCCTTAAAACTGCTTGATGTATTTGCCGCTATATCCATATACTGGGCAATTTCACGTGAACCTGTTATTTGTTGATACATTGGGATGAGCTTTCTGAGTTCCTGCTTTGCGTTTGGGAGGCTGTCGGGGTTGCGAAAAAACGCCTTACGTCTTTTTGTGGCTAAACTGGCATGAAACCCTTTTTCTATAGCGTTAAAATCCCCCAGGAACCATGATTCAAGTTCTGTGCAAACGATTCGTATGAGTGTATCGGGACGCCGCGCCTCATTTGCCAAAGCATGAAGCTCTTCCTTGAGAGCGAAACAGTCAGCGCAATCCTGGTCATGAACAATAACAAATTGTACGTCAGGCTCCTTCCAGCCTGCAAGTTTATTTTTTATCGATTTTTTTAGATGTGATTTTCCTTGATGCGCAATGCACTGGAACACTATATTCCGGGGAAGAATCCGAGGCAGGATTACTTCCAACACCTCCTTCATCGATTGTTCTTCCAATAGAAAAACAAATTTTCTCATTTTATTATAGCAATCCCTCCTGCCAGAGATAACCCAGTTTATCATCTCCCTGCTGGTAGAGTGAAGCTACATTCTGATTTTTGGCGACCACTTCAATCTGAGAAAATCCATTATGCTTTTTTATGATGAATAATTCATTTAATTCCACGGCGTTCACAAAATCAGGCGAATGGGTAGAAACAAATAATTGGCCGCCTGAATGAGTATATTCACGAAATTCTTCCGCGAGCAGCGTTAATAACTGCGGATATAATTGATTTTCCGGTTCCTCTACACACAAAAGTTTATGCGGATTAGGCTCAGAGAGCATAACCAAATACGCGAACATTTTTATTGTGCCATCAGAAACATATTTTGACGCAAAAGGACTTTTGAATTTTCCATCCTGAAATCTGAGCAAAATTCCTCCGGTTTCCGTTGTTTTTGCTTCGACTTTCGTTACACCAGGGATACGTTCCTGCATTTTCTTCAGAATTCTGTTAAATCTTTCAGGATGCTGGTCAAACAAAAACTGTGCGACATTGGCAAGATTATCGGCTTTTCTATTCAGACTTTCATGATACGCAACATCTTGAATATCCCGCATTCTGTCAATTTGAAAATCGGACACAAACCAGTCTTCAAGAAATTCCCGAAATTCCACGGCTGCGCTAAATCGCTGCATTTGTCCAAGGGATTTAATGGCTAAAATATCGGGGGCGGCCAAATTAAAACTTTCACGTGCGGCGTCTCCAATTTTTTCCAATTGAGTTCCTTCATTGGTTATTGCTTCGCCTTTGCCCAGGGAGAAATCAATAAAGTTCCATGATGTACCGCTTGAACCTCTCCTGTAGCTAAGCCGTTCCCGCTTAATAACCGGATTTTTCTTTTCGTCCAGCCCAATCTGTAATTCATACGTACAAAGCGGTTTACTAGGAGCAAGACGGTATTTGAATATAAACTGAATATCCCCTTCGCAATCACGGGAATGAACTTCGTTATAACCCCCCCGCGCCTGTAGTGCAGAACGGACATTCTCAGTCAGGCAGGATTTCATAAAACCAAAAACATCAAACAATGTGGTCTTGCCCGTCCCGTTTTCCCCAAGAAACACTGCCAGTGAACCAATATTTTCCAGTTTTACGTTCTGGAATACTTTGAAATTATGGATTTCAAGGGTTTCAATTTTCACTGTTCACCATTCTCCATTTTGAACTCCCCGCTTATATCTATCGGACGTATCATAGATTCGATAAACACGATTTCCTCTTCCGGTAGTGAACTTGACGGTATGGGGGAAGGCATCGCTCTGGGACTGACTCAAACAGTCTCTGTATTGGGCGGCGCAGCCTTCGCCGCAACTGTCCAGTTCCCCCTTCCTAAAATGTAGTATAGCATACGGTTTTTGAATATAAAAGTAGGGAATAAGCGGCAGAAAAGGCTCTTACTGTATGGAAAAGTAGACCTCTGCCGCTTCGCGGCGGACGGCCGCCCCACCCCGCCGCCTTGAGAAGCCGGAAAACCCTCCAAAAAAATTATTACACTAGACCTTGCAAAATTTCTCTTTTTGTGCTATATTATCACTAACTATCTTTATTTATCACAAATCTGCCTAAAAAAGGACGGAACAATGAAAACAAAGACTTTTTCCCTGACGGCCTCTGTATGTACGGTTTTTATTACCCTCTGCCTCGCGTCCTGTTTTAGCGGCTACACAGGCGAGTACGGCTACTTCGTTATCGGCCCTGCGGCAAATGGAGCGGCTTCCTACCAGAGTTCCCCGCCGGACGGGCCGGAGAGGGAAGAGTTTATCCTCAACAAAAGCGCGCTTCCCGCGGACCCTGAGCTTGCGGCCATGCGGTACGTCGTAGACCTTACAGGCCCCGGCGGAACCAAAAAGCATGAACAGTTCTCCGAAGGCGGCGGCAGGGTGCGCCTTGCGCGCGGTGATTGGACGGCAGCCGTCAAAGCCTATAACGGGCAAGGGCTACTGAGGGGCTTTGGGGAAAAGACTTTTACAATAACAGGGGATGCTGATGAAACCGTCAGCCTGAAAAGCGTTATAGGCGTCAGTACCGAAGCGGAGCTTACCTCTGCCCTTAACGGAAGCCTCGCGGGCGGAGCCTACCTTGACGGCAACGATAACGATAACTATATTGTTCTCATCCAGAACATTGTTTTAACAGGCGGGGCCGCCATAAACCTGGCGCCAGGAAAAAAGTTTATTATTATGGCGGAGCCGGGAACAACAAAGAAAATAACCAGAGTCCCCAGCTCCAAAAATGCGTATTTTAACGTGGCAGGAGCAAATACGGAGCTTACTCTGGGACGGCCCGGGGAGAGGGGCGCTCTTGTTTTTGACGGAGACCTTGTACCCGGGGTAACGCCGTTTCAGCTAAAAACGGGCGGGAAGCTGACTATTGAGGGGAATACGGAAATAACGCGGTGCGTATCAGTTGACGGGTCTGTGAACGGCGGGGCCGTATATGTTGGTGGGACAAGCGAACTTATCCTGAACAGAGGAAAACTTACGCTGAATCAGTATATACCCATGACAGGGGACGCCAAAGGAGGCGCTGTTTTTGTTGACGATGACGGGCAGCTAAATTTCAGCATGGGCCCTGTTGAAATAAGCGGCAACCTGTGTAAGGCGGAAAGTCCCGCCGGAGCATCAGGCGGCGGCATCTATATAGGCAAAAATGTTAATGTAAACATTCCCTCCGGCGGAAACATCGCTATTACGGATAATACGGTAGAAACAACAAACAGCGGCAGCGCCTCTGGCGGGGGTATTTTCTGCAAATCTTCCCTTGACCTGCCCGCGGGTCTCACTATCCGCCGCAACAAGGCTGTTAATTCCGACAGCATGGGCAGTATGGGCGGCGGCGTAAGCATTAGTGTAAATTCCGGCGCCATCTCCGTAAACATAAAGGGCGCGCTTATTACAGACAATGAGGCGGAAATCACAGGCGGCGGAGTTTTTCTGAACTCAGGAGGAACCGCAGACATGACGGTTAATATGACAGGCGGGAGAATCAGCGGCAATAAACTTAAAACCCCGGACAGCAGTTCTTTCCCCCTGGGGGGCGGCATATATATCAACACAACGAGCGGCGGCGTTTTGACCTGTACAATCTCCGGCGGCTTTATAGAGGACAATGAGGCGGTAAATACAGGTACAGGCTCCGCCTCTGGCGGCGGAGTGTATGCGGGGAGCATAGATTTTATCCTGGAGGAAAGCGCCCTCATTGCCGGAAACACGGTCCGCTCTGGTTCAGCTACTATTGGCCCCAGGGGCGGAGGAATATTTTTTTCAAATAGCGTAACATACTCCTTGTCGGGCGGAAGGGTTACAAATAACACAGTGGAAGCGCTTAGTGCTGCCCCGCCTTCCGGCGGGGGGATATTCCGTGATGTCCCCCCTGCCACAGTTCCGGCTGGGGGTACGGATGTTTCAGGCAACTGGAAGATAGCTGACGACGGCACTATAAGTAACAGCGATATTAATTAAAACTGCCCCCGCCGCCGGAGCGCAGCTCCGGCGGCTTTTTTGTGCCCGCGCCGCAGGCGCGGGGAAGAACCTTAAACACTTATTGGCTTTGAAGATAAGTTTTATCGATAGTATTTAAAACAGTTATTCCAAATTCACGCACGACTTTTTTTGCATGAGAATTCACTGTTCTGA